>JANMSP010000501.1:0-7664 GCA_031389475.1 Pyrinomonadaceae bacterium | reverse complement strand
GAACGAAATTCGACGATACCGCTCAAAAATACAATGACATTTACGACGGTCGTCGACAATCAATCGACCGTTGAGATCCACATTCTGCAGGGCGAACGCGAGATCGCCGGAGCAAACCGCAGTCTCAACAAATTCGAGCTTGTCGGTATTCCACCTGCTCCGCGCGGTGTTCCGCAGGTCGATGTCACATTCGAGATCGACGCCAACGGCATCGTCAACGTTTCGGCTCAGGACAAAATGACCGGCCTGGAACAAGCGATGCAGATCACGCCTTCGTCGGGGCTTGCACCGGACCAGATCGAGCGCCTGATCATGGAAGCTGAGACGTCAGTTGAAAAAGACCGCTCGGAACGCGACCTGATCCATCAGAAAAACCGGCTTGATTCACTGATCAAAAACGCCCGTAAGGCAATGGCTGAGGTCGGAAGATCCTTTCCGCTGGAAGATCAGCAGGGAATCAACAGTACTCTCGGCAGTGCGGAGGAATCAGTGAAATCCGGCGATATTGCGCAGATTCAACAGATGATGGTAAAGGTCGAAGAGGCTGCCGCGAGAATTACAGCATCTATGCTGGCGGCAGTATGATTTTTAGCCGCAAAAAGGCACAAAAATCGTAAGAAAGAGAAAGAGTTTAATTGCGCCTTAAGTCTATTCGGGATATATAAATATTTCGTTTGTGCTTTTTGTGTTTTCTCGCGGCCATTAATTCCTGGTTCACCTTGCCGCCAACTTGAGAAAATTCGGCGAATATCGCAAAATTATAAAAGCGTCAGTTCAAATATTTGGGCTGACGCTCTTTTTTGACATTTCAGATTTCAGATCTGAGATCACGAATTTATGAGCAAGAGAGATTATTACGAAGTTTTAGGCGTGACACGCACCGCGACTGAGGTCGAGATAAAAAAGGCTTACCGCACGCAGGCCGTAAAGCATCACCCCGACAAAAACCCGGGCGACCACGCCGCTGAAGATAAATTTAAGGAATGTGCCGAGGCATATGCGGTGCTTTCCGATTCGGAGAAACGCGCGGCGTATGACCGTTTCGGCCATTCCGCAGCCGGTGCGGGAGCGGGCTTCGATCCCGGATTTTCGAATATCGAGGATATCTTCGATATGTTCGGTTTCGGCGATATGTTCGGCGGCCGCGGGGGTTCGCGGTCGACAGTTCAGCGTGGCTCAGATCTGCGTTACGATCTGGAGATCACGCTTGAGGAAGCGGCGACCGGCAAGGAACAGAAACTCCAGATTCCGCGACTCGAAACTTGCGGCGAATGCGACGGCAAGGGAGCCGAAAAGGGAACCGAAGCCGAGAAATGCATCACCTGCGCGGGTGCCGGCCAAACCCGGTATCAGCAGGGCTTTTTCAGCGTAATGCGAACATGCCCGAACTGCTCGGGGCGCGGCCAGGTTATCCGAACGCCGTGTAAAAAATGCAGCGGCAACGGACGTGTCGAAAAGGAAAAAACGCTTGAGTTAAAGATTCCGGCAGGTGTCGAAACCGGTTCGCGGCTGCGTGTCACCGGCGAAGGCGAGGCCGGGCCGAACGGCGGGCCTTCCGGCGACCTGTTCGTCGTCCTGCATGTTAAAGACCACGAAACATTCGAGCGTCAGGGAGCGAATCTCTACTCTGCCGCACCCGTAACGTTTGCCCAGGCCGCATTAGGCGCTGAAATTAAGGTAAAAACGTTGGATGGGGAAGAGGATCTTAAGATTCCAGCGGGAACGCAGACCGGATCTATCTTCCGTATTAAATCCCAGGGAATGCCCGCCCTCGGCGGACGCGGCAAGGGTGATCTTTTCGTTGCGGTTACGCTGATCACGCCTAAAACACTTTCGAAAGAACAGCGTAAACTGCTTGAACAATTGGCCGAGGTCGAGGACACTGAATTCACTGACGAATCGTTTATCGAAAAAGTGCGGAACATATTTGGTTAACGGAACGCAGGCATCCTGCCTCCGTTCCGGTCAGGACAGCTTCGCTTTTACGGCCTCGCTCACTAAACGCCCGTCCACGGTCTTTCCCGCGAGTTTCGCCTGCACCGCTTTCATCACCGAACCCATTTCTTTCATCGAAGACGCTCCGGTTTCGGCAACGGCGTCAGCGACGGCCGCATTGATCTCTTCCGTAGTCGCGGACTGCGGCAGATAGATTTCGATATGGCCGATCTCCGCCGCTTCCTTGTCGGCCAATTCCATCCGCCCCGCCTTTTCGTACTGCTCGATCGAATCCCGCCGCTGTTTCACCAGCGATTGCAAAGCCTTGCTCACCTCTTCATCGGTCAACTCGCCGCCCTTCTCGATCTTGCGGTTCATCAAATTGGCCTTCACCATCCGCAAAGTCGAAAGCCGCTCCGCATCCTTCGCCCGCATCGCGGCCGTAATATCCGCAACTATTTTGTTGTAAATGCTCATAAATAAAGAGTCTAGTGTGGGGTATGAATAGTATCAAGTTTACTTTTGCGACTGAAAGTAAACTTAGAAAATTTTTAGTTTACTTTTAGCAGCTAAAGTAAACTAAGGCTCATAAACTGATGATTGTATTGAACTAGTTTTTGATCAGGGCACGAAATTATAAGTAATAACGCCCGGTATCTTAACCGGCGTTCCAGATAACAGAACTGGTGTAAACCTGGCAATACACGCGGCCGCCCTCGAAGCCTGACGCAGTAAAGGGTGTCCTGATACCGCATCCGCCGAGAAAACCGAGCCATCGGTATCTATCAAAACCTGAATATTGACCGCTCCCGAAGCTCTTATAGCCCTAGCCGCGGCCGGATAAGGCGGCTTTGGCAAGCTTACGGCTTTTCCATTCAGAACGCCGCCCGATATTGTCATTCCGGAATAGTCTCTGGATGCCGATTTTGCGCGAGTAGCTTCGACCGATCCTGCTTCCATATCGACCGTTGAATAGGTAATGACCGGGCCTCTATAATCCGGGGGTGGAGCGGCGGCAGCAGCAGTATAAACTTTTTCTTTATCGACTCTTTTAAGTGATTCCGGGAACTCAAACGTAAGTAGTAAGGTTGAAGCCTCGGGTTTGCCATCCCTAAGTGCCGGTAAAAATCTGCCCTTTAAGGCGGCAGATCTCGCCGCTTCTCGAAGAGCGACCACATCTGCCCCTGTGACCGTTTGGCATATATTCCCCGGTCCCGTCGGATCATCGGCTGAAATGATATTTCCGACTTCATTGAGTTTTACATTTACCGAAATTCGTCCGCCGATCCCGCTTTCCTTCGCCGCCTCCGGGAATTCCGGATCAGGCACGCTTACGGCGGTCGGGCCTACATATTCACCTTTTCCAACTAAATGAGGTTGAGCGAAGGCATTCGTAGATAAAAACAAAACTGCAACTATACAGGCTGCAAAAAATCCTAATTTCATTTACAAAACTCCTATTTTTACAAAGGAAGATTAGCATAGATATGGTAAAAACGAACATTAAAAAGGCTTCGCCTGATAAGGCCAAGCCCATTTTTTTAAGTAATTACTCAGTCTCTAAGCGGCCAGCCTTTGCAGTGGCCGCCTAAAGAGTTTTTTGAGATCTTTAGTCGCTAATGCCGCCAGGTGGTGGCGGAGAGCGGTTTTCTCGTCGAAGCAGACTACGCCGGTGTCCTTTCGGAACAAGCGATGTTCGTTGTTCTCGTTTGCACCGAGGACGGTTTCCGCGTTTTCGAAAACTGTACGGTATTTGATGAATTCAGGAATTTGCCAAAAATATCTTCGAGTCATAACAATTTGTACCTCCCGCCATTTGGCGTTTTGTTGTGGCCTCGGGAAGAGAACGAGCGAAATACGAAAAGAGGATGTGAAGCACACCTCACATCCTCTCGGAATCTCTCGTGTCCTCCTTCGTTACGCCTACGAGGTTAGCTGTCGGGCTGGAAGCGAAGAAGTCTTCTTCTGACTATTCAGATACGCCCCGTGTTTTGCTCAAGGCAAAACTTTTGGTTCCCCCGTGCCGCGGCAACAGCCAGCGGCTTCGGCAATCTTACTTGTGTCAGTCTACCAAACTCGTTTTTGAAAAAGCAAGATTTTTTGGCATTTGCGGTATGCAGGACATAATGAAAGAATTCGCCTGGATGGATCGAAGCCTTTCGAAAAGCTGCCGTTTCTGTTTTATGAACCTATATAACTATCAATCGTCGCTTTCAAATGTTCGAAAGGCATCGGTTTGGCGATTACGTCGGTGCAGCCCGCGTCGAGTGCCTGTTCTTTGTAATAATCACCATAAGCGGTAACGGCAATGATCGGAACATCAGCGTTATCATCGAACTGGCGGATGGCCTTTGTTGCACTGAGTCCATCCAAAAGCGGCATGGCAATATCCATCAAAACCAGATCGGGATGGAATTTATACGTTTTTTCAACGGCCTCGAAGCCATCCGTAGCTTCAATCGTTTCATAACCATTGATCTCCAACATCAATTTCATCATTTGCCGAATGTCGTTCTGATCTTCCGCTATTAAAACTCTCTTGCCCATTTTGAAACCTCTTGTCCAGCTCTCCCGATTATGAATGATTCGCGAACACTAAAAAAGCCTTTGAGGGAGTTCGTGCAAGTGGCGTGCCTACTGAGGGCATTCGAATATTCTTTTCGATAGGTGCATCGCAACTTCTGTCAACTACTAAAGAAAATAACGAATGATGCAACCCAGCTTCCGACTTAAGTCCGATTCCTTCCAGGCCTGAGAATGATGCCCGGTTTTTCGTTCAATGGACAATGGATATGGGAAAATGGAAAATGGAGAAGCATTTTATTCATTTCTGATTTCCTATATGAAGCTTCGTTGGCAATTCGGCATTATCGCTGGAATATTTCTTGCAATTTTTACGCTTTACCCGCAGATGAAGATGCTCTACCTCCGCGGTGACGATTGGCAGGGGCATTACGCTTACAACGACATCGACGAGGTGGCTTACGCTTCGTATGTGCGGGCGCTGATCGATGGTCGGCCGCGCAAGAACGATCCGTATTCGGGCCGCGACGATTCAGCCGGAACGCCGCAGCCTGAATCCTTGTTTTCGATTCAATTCGCCGCACCCTATACGATAGCTATTCCCGCCCGAATCTTTGGTGTCGGCGCACCGTGGGCGATGACTTTGGCCGGGGTGTTTGCGGGATTTTTTGCTGCGCTCGCGGTTTTCTGGCTGATCGGCAGATTAACGGGCGATTCGTGGTTTGCGATGGCGGCAAGCTTGGCGGTGTTTTGTTTCGGATCGCTGGCGTCCGGTGAGGGAGCGGTCAGCGAGATCTTCTTCGACGGCTTTTCGTATCCATACTTTCCGGGTTTCCGGCGGTATATTCCGGCGATGGGCTTTCCGGCGTTTTTTGCGATGTGCGGGCTTGTATTTATGATGCTGCGTGAGAGCAGTCAGCGCTCAGCATTCAGCGGTCAGCAGGAAAGAGATGCAGAAGTAAGCGAAATCCACATTTCAAATTTCAAATTTCAAATTCTAGATTGATTTACGGCGCTCTTGCGACTGCTTGTTTCGCATTTACCGTTTATTCTTATTTCTATATTTGGACGACGGCCGCGGCGTGGCTTGCTTGTTTGGTCATCGTCTGGGTTGCCGGTGGGCGACGCGGCGATTTGAAGGCTTTGGCTGGGCTTGGAGCGGCTTGGGTCGCCGTTCTGCTGCCGTACGCTTATTTGCTGTCGAACCGGTCGCATACGATGGATGACGTGCAGCTGCTCGTTCACACGCGGATGCCGGATATTTTTCGCGTTCCTGAATACATTAGTGTTGCGGTGATCGTTTTACTTATAATTGGAGTTGCGACGAGACTCATTGAGATGAAAGACCGCTCGACATTGTTTGCACTGTCGCTGGCATTGGTTCCGATCGCGGTCTTTAATCAGCAGATCATCACCGGCCGCTCGCTGCAGCCGATACATTACCAGGTTTTTATCGGAAATTATGTCGCCCTTCTCGCTTTAATGGTGACGATCGGGATTTTATGGAGATCGCGTTTAACTTTGAACGCGTTGGCATCGAAAGCGGCTTGTGCAGCCGTCGCGATTTTGTCGATATTCTGGGGCTTTGTCGAATGCCATTACACGGTCCGGGTTTTGGACGAAGCGAATGTCGAACGCGATAAATCGCTGCCGATCGCGAAAAGGCTGGAGGAATTAGCGAAGAACGATCCCGATCCGCATCGCACCACGATTCTCGCCTACGATATGATCCAATCGGACGATCTGCCGACCGTCGCACCGCAGAACGTATTGTGGGCACGGCACCAGCACGTTTTCGCCGGATTGACCTGGCAGGAAAGCAAGGAGCGTTATTATCAGTATTTATACTATTCGAATGTCGATGAAAAAGGCCTGGATTATCTGTTGAAAAAAGACTTCGTGTCGATGATAGCCCTCTTTGGATGGGGCCGACATACCGATCGATTGAGCAGCGAAGCAAAGCCGCTGACTTATGGCGAGATCGCGGAAGAGGTTCGGAAATATGGAGAATATATAAGGAATTTCTCCACCGAGAATGCGGCTAATCCGAAGCTTTCGTACGTGATAGTCCGAAATGCGGGCGGCACGGACTTATCTTATTTTGATAAGTGGTACGAGCGTATGGACAAAGTGCGTCGCTCCGACCGTTTCGAAATGTATGTCAACAGTATCACGAATGTGTTTGATCCGCATTCCGATTATTTCAACCCCAAGGAGAAAGAAGATTTTGATATTAATATGTCCGGTCGTCTTGAAGGAATCGGTGCACGCCTCCAAATGGACGGAGACTTCACCAAGGTGGTCGCTGTCATCCCCGGCGGACCAGCATGGAAGCAAAAAGAACTCGAAGTAGAGGATAAGATCTTCAAAGTGCAGCAGGAAACCGAAACAGAACCAGTTGATGTTACCGGTTGGCTTGTAGACGAAGTAGTGACTCTTGTCAGAGGACCTAAAGGCACTAAAGTCACCTTAACAGTGCGCAAGACTGATGGATCAGTGCGCGAGATTACGATCCTCCGTGATGAGGTCATCCTCGATGAAGGCTTTGCTAAATCAGCCATCCTCGAACTTGAGGGCTCGGTAGGTAATGTAGGTTATATCACCTTGCCAAAATTCTATGCTGACTTTGAAAATCCAAATGGCAGAAGTTGCGCAGAAGATGTGGAGATTGAAGTAAAGAAATTGATGCAGGCCAATGTGAAGGGTATCATCCTGGATCTTCGTAACAATAGTGGTGGATCACTCAATGATGTGGTACAGATGTCTGGCCTCTTTATGGAAGAAGGACCTATCGTACAGGTGAAAGGCAGAGAAGCAGCTCCTTATGTGCTCAAGGACAAAGATGAAAAAGTAGTCTACACCGGTCCGCTGGTCGTCATGGTCAATACACAAAGCGCCAGTGCTTCTGAAATACTTGCGGCTGCGTTACAGGATTATGGACGTGCAGTCATCGTTGGTAGTCAATCTACATTCGGTAAAGGCACCGTCCAACGATTCTTCAATCTGGATAAAGCGATCACAGGCGATGATGATATGAAGCCTTTAGGCGATATCAAGCTGACATTACAAAAATTCTACAGAGTCAACGGTGGTTCTACACAGTTGAAAGGTGTTGTCCCGGATATTAATTTACCGGACAATCAGCAATACCTTGATGCAGGTGAAAAAGAACTTGATTATCCATTGGAGTGGACAGAAATTGATGC
>JANMSP010000411.1:0-2037 GCA_031389475.1 Pyrinomonadaceae bacterium | reverse complement strand
TCTCGACCTAGTCGGTTTCCGCCGTCTCGGTCATAACGAAGGCGACGAGCCGAGTTATACGCAGCCCGTTATGTACGCCCGCGTAAAAGCACATCCGGGAACTCGGCATCTCTACGCCCAGCAGCTTATTCGCGAAAGTGTCATTACCGAAGAAGATCTGACTCAGATGACGAACAAGGTCGTCGAAAAATACGAAGGAATTCTTGCAAGAGCAAAAAAGATAGCCGCCGAGAAACCTAAAAAGTCAGCCTTGAATCCGGCGATTGCCGATGAAGACGGTTCGAATATTCGGATGACCGGTGCCGAAAGAGCAACACTCAATACCGCGTCTGAAAAAATATCGATCGTGCCCGAAGGTTTTCACGTCAACCCGAAAATGGTCGGCCAACTTGCGCGGCGGGCGAAGATGGGAACCGGCGAAGTGCCGATGGATTGGGGATTTGCAGAAGCGATGGCAATCGGTTCTTTGGTGCTCGAAGGGCACGCGATACGCTTGAGCGGCCAGGATTCAGGCCGCGGAACGTTCTCGCAGCGTCACGCTTCGATGTACGATACGCTGACGGGCGAACGCTGGTCGCCGCTGACTGAGCTTCGCAATGAGCAGAATCAAAAGGCTCGTTTCTATGTGTTCGACAGCTCGCTTTCCGAATCCGGCGTGCTTGGATTCGAATATGGTTACTCGGTTATTTGCCCGGACGACCTGGTAATGTGGGAAGCTCAATTCGGCGATTTTGCTAACGGTGCCCAAGTTATCGTCGATCAATATATTGCCGCTTCCGAAGACAAATGGCAGCAGAAATGCCGTCTTGTCATGCTGCTCCCGCACGGCTATGAAGGCCAGGGCCCGGAACACTCGTCCGCCCGTCTCGAACGCTTTTTACAGCTTTGCGCCGAGAATAATATGCAGGTCTGCTATCCGTCCACGCCGGCGCAGTATTTCCACCTTCTCCGCCGCCAAACAAAACAGGAAACCCTGCGGCCGTTAATTGTAATGACGCCGAAGAGCCTGCTTCGTCTTCCTGCCGCTAGTTCAGCAATAGATGAGCTAACCACCGGCGGATTTATGCCGGTCATAGACGACGTAAAATTAACGGATCGGGCCGCGGTCAAGAGGATCGTGCTATGCAGCGGCAAGGTATTTTATGATCTTGAGGCCGCCCGTGAAGAAGCGAACGACAACCGAGTTGCCGTCGTTCGATTGGAACAGTTTTACCCGTTCCCGGCAGCGAGACTTAAAGAAATATTCGCCTCATTCCCGAATGCCAACCAACTTTTCTGGGCACAAGAAGAACCAAAGAACATGGGCGGCTGGTATTTCGTTGAAGACCGCCTGATTGAGATCAAAGGCGACAACCTAAATCTAAAATTCGTCGGCCGATCCGCATCTGCCTCACCCGCAACCGGCTCGTATTCAATTCACGAACTCGAACAGAAACAGATAGTTAATGAGGCATTGATCGTCGATACAGATGAGATCTCACCCGCCAGCGAACCGGAAGTTTCGGAAAAACTGGCTCCGGCCGGTGCGTAGTTTCGGGTCATGCGTGCGATTCGAGATCGGTATCGACGCGGTTAAGTTTGTAGGACTTGCACTGCCGCTTACCGCTTTTCTTTCGCTATCTGTTTAACCAATTTTCCGGCGTGGTTCCGGGCGATGAGCGGGAAGCGTTCGTCGCTCGTCATCTTCTCCAGAAAGGGGAGCATTTGTTTTGAATCGGAGATGTCATTGCGGCGGATCATCGAATCGAGCGAATCGAGCAGTTTCGGCGATTCAAGCGGCTGATTCTCGCGGGCGACGGAAATGTCGAACATCCAGATAAACTGATTTCCTATTTTCCGGTACTCGTCCGCAAGAATTTTCGCGTCTTTATTCTGCGTCCAGTTGAATGTTGCGGTCCGCTCTTTTTCTTTATCTTTCAACCTGATCTTCATCACTCCGAGGTGAGAAAAATCCTTCTCGTGCTGATAGTTTTCAGTTGAATTAATGAAATCCAGAGCGTTAAAAGCCGCGCTGATCCTTCCGAGTGCTTCGGCGGA
>JANMSP010000405.1:0-8116 GCA_031389475.1 Pyrinomonadaceae bacterium | reverse complement strand
GAAACTCCGCTGATGTAGAGTTCACCTTTCCGTACTTCTAAAAAATCTTCAATTTCCCAGGGGTAGTTCATAAACACAGACTGGAGCGTAAGCGTCTCGCTTGCCGGCGAGCCTTCGAAGCTAACGCCACTTAGCATCCATACGAATCTTGCGGCAATGTAACCGCGTCGAAAACTTCGCTGGCAAGCGAGCCGCTTGCGGTCCAGTCATTAATTTTTTCTGAGTTGTATGCCTGTGCCCCGCGGGTAAAGGCCGGGCAGGGAAATCGGCAGTTTGCCCGAAATATCCTGCGTTCCTAATATCGCTTTCGCGGTTGCACGCTGGAGGCTCGACATATCGCCGTAGGCTACGACGTAAGTTTTCAATTCGGGAAAACTGCCTAAAATGTAAGGATTGCCAAAGCTGAGGCCGATCACTTTTTTGTCGGCGGCGAGCATTTCCTTGAGGATGGCCGTTCCCTGTTCGGGAAGGCCTACGCTGTTTTTAGCACCGGAACGCACGCGGCCGTAGAGGCCCGCGATAACGATGTCGGCTTCGCTGACGGCTTTGCGGGCGGCGGCGATCTGCTCGGCGGTAGAGTTTTCCTGTAAATATGCGGACGTGAATTGAACGCCGGCGGACCGAAGCGAACTGACCAACGCTCCCATCGTTGAAGGCCCGTCAAAACCATTTGAAATTCCTAGAACCGCTATTTTTGCGTCACGTTTTAACGGAATTAATCCGGCGTCGTTGCGGACAAGCGTGATCGCCTTACTCGCAACTTCTTCTGCCAAAGCTCCCGTTTCACTATTTGAGACGATCTTATCGATCTGGTCGATAGGCGTGATCTTTTGTTTAAAGAGCCCAAGCTCGTACTTCCAGGCAAGCTGCCGACGTACCGACTCGTTTAATCTTTCTTCGGAAATTCGCCCGGATTTTACAGCGTCTCGAAGCCCGCGGAGCATTGCATCGACATCTGCAGGTTTTTCGAGAATGTCGGTTCCGGCCAGGAACGCCCGAACTCCCGCTTCTTCCTGCGTGAAATACAGCGTCAGGCCGCTCATGCTCATTGCGTCGGAGACGATCAGGCCTTTGAAACCCATCTCCTTTCGAAGCAAATCGGTTTGAACTTTCGCGGAGAGCGTGGCGGGAATCGTCGCTACCTGCGAAACGATCTCCGCACCTTCTTCGGCGTCGCCCTGAATCGATTCCTTTAGCGGTTTAATGACTTCGCCATCGATCTGCGGCAGGCCGATGTGAGCGATCATCACGGAGCCAAGCCCGGCGTCGATAGCTTTTCTGAATGGAAGTAACTCGGTTTTCTCAAGGCTCTCACGTGAATTATTGATGATCGGCAAACCGCGGTGCGAATCGATATTGGTGTCGCCGTGGCCGGGAAAATGTTTTGCGGTTGCGAGCGTTCCGGTGCTTTGCAGGCCTTCGATGAACGCAACGCTGAAACGTGCGACATCCGCTGGGTCTTCGCCATAGCTGCGAACGTTTATGACCGGATTGGCGGCATTATTATTAACATCCAAAACCGGAGCGTAAATATGCTGGATACCGATAGCCCGAGCCTCACGTCCGGTCACGACGCCGATCTTGCGGGCATATTCAGGTTCTCCGGTAGCAGCGACGGCCATTGCCCACGGGAAATTCGTCGCATCTCCGAAACGCATTCCAATTCCGGTTTCAGCATCGAGCGACATGAGCAGAGGAATTTCAGCCATTTCCTGCATCCTGTTGGCTAATATCGTGGTTTCATATATCGGAGCGCCGAAGAATATTACGCCGCCGATCTTGTTTTCCTCGACGTCACGTTTCAGACGCTTGAAAAAATCGCTGTCCTGATTGGCAAAGCGGGCGTTAATGCCGATATGAATAAGCTGGCCGATCTTTTGTTCGGCCGACATTTTCCTTAGCTGTTTATCGGCGAACTTCCAGGCCTTTTCCGACGGCTCGAGCTTTTTCGATTGGGCACGCGGTGATGCGGCGATCAAAGAATTTAACGCTAAAAAAAAGGTTAAAAATAGACTAATTAGAAATTTCATCTTTATTATTCGAAAGAATTAAACTCGCGATAAATGCAACAAAAACCGTCGTAAGACTGCCGATAAGCGCGTACCATGTCCACGCGATGACCGGCCCCGGAACTATTTTATTTGATGCAAGCAAAATATAAGTCATGAGCAAAATACTTGTCAGCATTCCAATCAGTGCGTGAATTTCCTTCGTCCGTTTCAAAAAAGCACCGACCAGGAAAACACCGAGAATAGGGCCATTGATAAGGGAAGCTACCGAAAGGGCCAGTCCTAGGGCCGATTCGCCGGAGCGGATAAACGCTATGGCGACGAGAATTTGAATTACGCCGATAATGACCGTCAGCCAGCCCGAAAGTTTCAGCAGATGCTTGTCCAAGATATTTTTAGCGAAAGGTTTATACAGATCGTTGATCGCGGTTGCTGCAATTGCGTTGAGCGAAGACGATAATGCCGCCGCGAAAATGGCGGCTACGACTAATCCCGATAATCCAGGCGGCATGTGTTGGGTTATAAAATTAGGGAAAACCTGATCGCCTTTCGCAAACGGAAATGTCGCTGGAACGCCTGAACCAGGCACTCCCGCCTGAGCGTACTCGACCGCCGTATGCGGAGTGTAAAACGCAAAAAGCAAAACGCCGATAAATAAAAACCCGATAAATTGTCCAAGCACGACCGCACCCGATGAGAGCAATGCGAGCGAAGCCGATGAAGGCTTGCTCGTGCAAAGATAGCGCTGGACGAGATATTGATCCGTGCCGTGCGTGGACATTGTCAGGAAGCATCCACCGAGGAGTCCGGCCCAAAATGTGTAAGTTTTTGCGAAATCCAACGTAAAATCGAACAGGCTGAATTTATTGAATTGCTCGCCGAGTGTACTGACGCCCGCAAAACCGCCATCGATATTATTCAAAAGCACGACGGCCGCCGCAATTGCTCCACCGATGTAAATCACAAGCTGCACGACCTCTACCCAAATGACGGCTTCAATCCCGCCGTAGAATGTGAAAACGATCATTATAATCCCGAGCAAGATCACCGATGCGATTATCACCGTCGTCGCATCGCTGCCCGGATTAAACGAAGCATAAACCGCCGCCAAAACAATCGCCGTCAAAAGCAGCCGAATGCCGTCCGCGATGTTCCGCATTATCACGAAAAGGCCGGACGCCAGCATCTTTACCTTCGTCCCGAATCGATCTCCGAGCAGTTGGTAAACCGTTTGCAACTCGCCCTTGAAATACATCGGGATAAACACAAGCGAGATCACGACACGGCCCAGCATATAGCCGAAAACAAGCTGCAAAAATTGAAAATTTCCGCCCTTCGCAAACGCAATTCCCGGCACGGAAACAAATGTTATCGTACTCGTCTCCGTCGCAACAATCGACATCGCAATCGCCCACCAAGGCACATTCCGGTCGCCGACAAAATAATCCTCGGTGGTTTCCTGCTTCCCCGAAAACCAAATACCGAATGCGGTTATGCCGATCAGATAGCCGAAGATGATTATCAGGTCGAGTGTTTGCATTATTTTAGGGAAGAAAGAGCTTTCTCCACGATAAAATCTGCTTTGGACAATTCACTTTCCGCCGTCTGCCGAGTTACATTGGCTCCGCTCATTACCAATGCTACTCGAAGATCGCCATTTGATTCGTTCAATGTAAAACTTGCCGCCCGTTCGTCCAAACCAGTTTCCGCCATAAGTATACGCAACGCACGTTCTTCGAGTTTCGTGTTGGATGATTTCATGTTCGTCATCCGGTTGCCTTTGACGTAGCCGAGGCGGATCATGGTGATGGTCGAGATCATGTTTAGCACCATCTTTTGTGCCGTTCCGGCCTTCATGCGTGATGAGCCGGTAATCGCTTCCGGGCCAACGATCGGGACAATGGCGATTTCAGCGGCTTTTTCCAGTTCGGAATCGGGATTGCACGCGATAGCGGCGGTAAAACATCCGATGCTTTTGGCGTATTCGACGGCACCGATTGTATAAGGCGTGCTGCCCGAAGCGGCGATGCCGACCACCGAATCTTTATCTGTCAATCCGCGAGTTTTTAAATCTTCGGCACCTGCGTTCTTGTGGTCTTCGCTGGATTCGGAAGCCTTATAAAGGGCATCGTAGCCGCCAGCGATCACGCCCTGAACCAGATCGTATGAAACCCCGAATGTCGGCGGAATTTCGGATGCGTCAAGCACACCTAACCTGCCGCTCGTACCGCTCCCGATATAAAAAAGCCGTCCTCCGATATGCAGCCGTTCGACAATTTTATCGATAGCCGCGGCGATTTGCGGCAACACTTTTTCTACGGCCTCCGCTACGAATTTATCTTCGTTATTTATCAGCCGCACCGCGTCCAGTGTTGCGGCTTCATCGATATTAGCCGTTGCTTCGTTATCGGTTTCAGTTATAGGAATCACTATATGTATAAGCGAATATTTTGGCAAAAAAGTCAAGTGTTCCGACGTGTGCCCAATCACTATCACTCCCGGACCTTACCATTGCTTAACGTCATCAAGGCGGCGGCTTGGGCAGGCGGCATGAGCGGTTCCGTAAGAAAAGCTTTCGGCGCGCATTCGTGAATTATTTTGAGCATCGGAGCGGTAAGCAATTCTCCGGCATTAAATATACTTCCTACGCAGCCCACAGGAACTTTCGTCCTAGCGAGTTTTAGCTTCTTTATCACGGCGCATGCGGCTAATCCGAGCTCGTATCCGGCATCTTCCAAAATCTCGATCGCGATCTTGTCGCCTTCCTTCGCCGTTTCAACGACGAGGCGGGCAAAACCGGCAATTCGCGTGTTGTCCACTAGCGGCGAATAGATCGCGACGATCAAATTTTCCGGGCCTGAAGCACGAAAATAATCCGACGCTCGTTCCGTCAGCAGTGTCGGTATGCCGCGGCCGTCCGATGCTTTGGCGATCGTGTGCAGAGCTTTCTGAGCGATCCCGACACCGCCGCCTTCGTCACCCGCGAGCGGCCCCCAGCCACCGGAAATCGCGAGTTCGCCGGAAGCATTTTTACCGAGACAGATAGAGCCGGTTCCGGCAATTACGACCAGGCCAGGTTTGCCAAGCGTCGTTCCGTACAAGGCGATCTCGGCGTCGGTCACGACCTCAACTTTTCCTATCTTTAAGCGATTTATAAAGCTTTCGCGGACACGCTGTTTCAGATCGGCTCGGCGCACACCGGCCAGCCCGAGCGTGGCGGCGGCGATGTCCCCGCGCGAAATTCCGGCGTTATCGCAGGCTTCGTTGGTAGCTTTTACAATGTTGGCGACGGCGGTTTCGACACCGACTCTCAGCGGGTTTGACGGCCCGGCAAAACCCTCGCCTTTTACCTCGGCAAACGCATTAACTATTATTATATGTGTCTTGGTTCCGCCGCCATCCACGCCCAAATACAACTGGTGCGATTTGTCCTTGCGGCCTTGCTTGGGGGAAACTGCTGCCATAAAGTCAACGTTTTTTCTTAAAATGTCTTTCTATACATATGACAAACTTGACATATAATCAAACATAGTAGATTTTATGTATTCAATAAGTTTATTTGATACACCAGAAACGGATTTCCCATGTTTCGTTCTCAAACAGCAATTATATGGAAATCAGACAGCTTAGAGCCTTTCTTGCGATCGCCGAAGCCAAGACCTTTACTGCGGGAGCTCGTCGGGTAAACGTCACGCAAGCGGCGATTTCGATGCAGATCCGCCAGCTTGAAGACGAGGTAGGCCTGCCGATATTCACCCGCACGCCGCGCCGCGTAATTTTAACGGAAGCCGGCGAATATCTGCTCGAACGTGCAAGAAAAATAATGCGCGAGCACGATTCGGCCTTGGCGGAAATAGCTGAGGTCGCGGGAGCGGAACACGGAAGATTGCGGATCGGTTCGGCGTCGGCGACGTTCGCTACTCATCAATTGCCGCTGATTATCCAAAAACTTAAAGAGAAATTTAAGAATGCCGAGCTTTCGGTAACGTCGGGCACTAGCGAAAGGCTGGTCGATAAGATAATGCACGGCGAGGTCGATATGGCGTTCGTTTCGCTGCCGGTCGATAATCTGAATATCACGACCGAATCACTTTTCAGCGATGAGATCGTTGCCATCGCCAACCCAAAACATCCGCTCGCGAAGGAAAAATTTATCAGCGCCGCGACGCTTGCTGGTGAGAAATTGATCCTCGGCGAACAGGGCGGCAACACGCGGCGAATGGTCGATGCGTTTTTTAACGCTGCGAATGTCCGGCCGAATATCACGATGGAACTTTCGCGGCAGCAGGCGATAAACCAAATGGTCGAAAATAATTTGGGAGTCGGGATTGCAGGGGCAAAATCCGTTTCAAAAGACATCCGCGAAGGCCGCCTCACGTCCTGGCTGATCGAAGGTGCCGAAATCAAATGGGAACTCGGCCTGGCACGGCTTCGCGGCGGATATTATTCACCGATCGCAAAAGAATTTGTCGGATTTTGTAAGGAAAGTTTTGTTGAGCGGGATAAAGATCTGAAGGCAAAACGATAAACTATGAAGATCGAGGGGATTGTTTGGCTTGACCAGATCGTTGATAAACTTGCATCCAAGCATTCGGTTGAAACTTACGAAGTTGAAGAATTGTTGATAGGCCGGCCGAGGTTTCGTTTTGTTGAAAAAGGTGAGCGAAAAAACGAAAATGTCTATATGGCTTTGGGACAAACGGACGGCGGAAGATATCTAACTGTTTTATTTATTTACAAACAATCGAAAGAAGCCTTGATTTTAAGTGCGCGCAATATGGCTGATAAGGAAAGAAAAATATATGGCCGAAAATAAAGTTAAAGCCCTTCCAACATTCGAATCGCTAGATACATTAACAAATTTCTTTGATGAAAATGATATGGGCGATTATGTTGAGAACATGCCGGAAGCCGAGTTTGAGGTAAGTATTGATCGGCGGATGCATTTTGTTGCTGTTGATGAGGAGATAGCCGAACGCCTTTCAGAGATTTCCAAAAGTGAGCATACATCGTCGGGAGCCATAGTAAATTCATGGCTTCGCGAGAAAATATCGGATTATTCGCATAAATAATTTCAAATATAATGAACATAGTGGTAAATAGTGAGTGGTTAGTGGTAAGTGGCAGAGCATTATTTATTCTCTGTATTCTCTGTGGTGTATCTCTTGCCCAAGGTTTGCCGATCGCGGCTCCGCAGACGGTTGGGATGTCGGCGGCGAAGCTGAATGGGATCGATGCAATCGTCAATAAAGACATAGCCGACAAAAAGCTGCCGGGAGCGGTCGTGATTGTCGGGCATAAGGGAAAGATCGTTTACCGGAAGGCATTCGGCAACCGCTCGCTTGTGCCGACGGTTGAGAAGATGACGGTTGATACGATCTTCGACGTTGCCTCGCTGACCAAGCCGATCGCCACCGCGACTTCGATAATGATCCTCGTCGAGCAGGGAAAGCTTCGGCTGAACGACACAATCGGCAAATACATCACCGACATCGACGATCCCGAAGCCAAAAAAGTCACGATCCAGCAGCTTCTGACGCACACCTCCGGCTATCGCCCCGATTTCGACCTCGGCGAAAAATGGACCGGCCGTGACGGAATGCTCGCCGCGCTGAAAAAGGAAAAGCTGCGGAATGTTCCGGGGACGAGATTTGTTTATTCGGATATTGGGTTTATTGTGCTGGGCGAGATTTTAGCGCGTGTTGAGAATACCGATTTGCTGAACTATTTTTGTAAGAACATTAAAGACACTTTATCACTCAAAAACTCCGGCTTCGTTCAAAGAACTTTTACCCTTGATGGTTTTGATTGTGAATCTGATGTATTCGACAATTTCGGACGAACAGCTCCGACAGAAAATATTAAAGGACAACAAAGTTATCTTGGTGAAGCATTTTCAGGCATAAATGGAGATCGAATACTTCGAGGTAGAGTTCACGATCCTACTTCAAATCGCATGGGCGGAGTTGCCGGACACGCCGGACTTTTCTCGACCGCGGACGATCTCGCCCGTTACTGCCAAATGCTCCTGAACGGTGGCGTGGCTCCTGTCAGTACCGAGAGCGGTAGCGACCGGGGTACTTCTCGTGGCGGAAAAAAAGCCCCGG
>JANMSP010000380.1:0-8322 GCA_031389475.1 Pyrinomonadaceae bacterium | reverse complement strand
GGGTGCCAGCCAATTACCGCAATGGCGGACAAACAGGCGCTTTCGCCGCATCAGGGCGAAGATCATCCCGATGGTCCCTACATCTCCCGGAATAGGAGCGTGAACAGCGTCGGCTTTTCCGACAGCGTTCCATATCGTCGGGCCGTTCGTAAAAACCCAGCGGATCATTGCCAGCTTTCGTTGAAAACCATTGCCACGAGGAGTGGTCAGCGGCCGCACGGACATATTTCGTCCCAGAATGGGAGAAAGCCCGTCGGACTCACTTATTGCATCGCAGGGCACGAACATCTCGGTAGTAGTAAACAGCTCCGAGATCGCCGCCATTTGTACGGGGAATCCGCCATCGGTCGCATAACCGGTCGGAGAGTCCTCATTAGGCCAGCAAATTTTGTGTGAAATGACGACCAGTTTCATTGAAAACAGTTTTCTTATTTACCTTCAATTCCGGGACTGGGAAATGTTTTTAGGCTTTCTCGAGCCCGGTAAATGTCCTGAAGATCCCTTCTATTCGGCCTCTCAACTCCACAATATCTCCCCAATTCCTCCGGCGTACGGCAGATGCCGCGATGCGGAAAAGCTCGAATGCCTGATATCGCCAAAATCTCAGTTTCTGTTCCCGGCTAAGAGGCCCGGCTATGTCCTTGAATACAAAATAATAATTAACCACCGACTTGTATCCGATCTTTCTGCGATCAACGCGGCCGTGCGGCGACCGAAGTTCTACACAATGCGCATCGCCCGATTGAAGCAGCTTCCAGTTTCTTCCCGCCCGCAGCGAAAAATGGGCGTCTTCGAGCACGCCGTAATCCCGGAAAAAGTTATGAAACCGCAGTCCCGAATCGAAAACCTCGCGCCGCCATACGGCACACGCGGTCGTCATAAAATCGACTGGCCGTGTACCCGAGAAAGGTTCCTGCAAACTTGCGTTTATCGGATATCCGGTCTTGAAGTCGTAATGTCCGGGCTCAAAGATGGTTAGCAGTTTCAGCCTGCGATACCAACGCCACCGCTCTGACTCGCTCGCTTTGAAGTGTTCGTTGGTGCGGTAACCGACGACTCCGCCGATCTCGGATTCTGGATCGTCCGAAAACCTGGCAATAATGACCTTTAGAAAGTTTGGATCCAGCCGCACATCGTCGTCCACCAAGGCCACAAATTCGCCCCTTGCCTTATCAATTCCAACGTTTCTTTGTATGGCCGTGCCGCCGCCATGCCTGAAATACTCTACGCGAAATGGATAATTACCGGCGATCGAATTGACGACATTCATCGTTTCCGTAACATCGTCCGGTGCGCCATCGACCAAAATAACCTCATCAGGCATCAGCGTTTGCTTACTAATGTTGTCCAAAAGTCCGCTCACCTCTTCGGGCCGCATGAATGTCGGCGTTACAACCGAGATGGATGGATTCGCCGCTGTTTTGCTCATCTTTAACTATCGCTGCCGGCCAACCGCACCAATACGTCCGCTACTCGTTTGCTCGAATTGCCATCGAGCGTCGAACCGAACATTCGCCGGATCAGCTTTGTCCGGTCATTCGATCTCTTCTTGGGTTGCTCCAAACTCTCAACGATCAAAGATTTCATCTGTTCAGCACTGCTCGCGACCATCACGGCCCCGCTTTCGACGATCGGCTTATAGTGATCAAACTCGTAATAGTCGGCATATGCCATTTCCGCGGTCGAAACACTTTCCGGATTGTATCCGACGTTGATCACCGGTTTGTCGAACATGCACAGCTCCAGCGAAACCGTCGAAGCGACATTTATTCCCACCGCCGAGTGCCGGAGAGCGTTTACAAGGGCGTATGAATCATCAGCCTTTGGCGTCAGCCAGGCTGATTCCCACGACACTTCGGGAAACAGAATATCGGTGCGCCTTTTCTTTAACTCATCGAAGCGGCCTGTCCTATCCTTGGCGTAAACCCGTACCAGTAACTGCGGACGCTCAGGGCCGTCAATTGTCTCCAGCATATCGGCGATTTGTTCGACGATCTCGGGTTCGCCGGGCATGTGGTTTGGCATTCCGGTTGTATAAAGAACGATCGGGCGTTGCGGGTCGGCACCGATTTGGCGGCAGTATTCTTCCCGGCTCTGATAGAACTCCGGCCTGAAATGAAAGTCGAACTGCGGCGTTCCGGTGACGAAAACCTGATCTTCGCCAACCCATTCGTACATTTCAAGGAGTTGCCTTTTCAGCGATTCGTTCCAGACCAGAAAGTAATCGTAGGGCAGCATTATCCGGCCCTGCGACGTAAGGTTATCCCAACTGAAGATAAAGGTCGCGGTCGGTATCCCAAGCCACTGCGCGGCCTGTACAGCCTGGATCGCATTGCGGCTATGGACGTGTGATCCATTAAAAACCAGTGATGGCTTTAATTCGGTGAAAAGACGTTCGTAATTCTCGGATGATTGCAACAGCCGGCTGGAAGTCCGCTCAACCCTTCCGAGCAAGTCCAGTCCTGTGCGGGTCGCAAATGGATAGCTTATAAATTTCTTGATCGCCCTTTTGGATTTGTCGTTCAAGGTCACGGCCTCTGCATCGCGTAAACGATGGCGTTCCTGTGCCGCACGCGACCAAAGCCAGCGGTTGTGAGAAATATCGAGAATCTCGCGCTGAAAACGCACGAGCCACCGCTCCGGGTATTCGTCGAGCGGATAGATAGTTCCAAATTTCTCGCGCAAGCCGTCATCCATCTCGATATTGGTATTGACCGACAAGAGGGTTACATCGGCGTTCTTCGCAACTTCGTCAAAGGTGCCGCTGTAAACAAAATTGCGTATAACTTCGCCGCGCGGGATCAGGGCTACTATGCGGCCTGCCGACACTCCGCTGCGGGTTGACGGCTGTATTTCCTTGGTTAAAGTCATCATTTCAATTGTTTCCCCCTTCGATTCGATCCGATGAATACCTATCAGATCGATTTGGTTTTCAGGCAGCGATCACCTCGGCGTTTTTGAGGACATGCTCCTTTACATACTCCGGCGATTGACCGAGAGAATAAAGACGCCCGAAGATCTCTACCGAGGCCAGTTTCGCGACCAGATAAGGATCCTGAGTTCTCACGAAGTGTTCCTGAGCCGACCGTTTCAGCCCGAGACTGTCCTCTATCCAGCCATTGTCGAAGAAACCGTCTTTGATCTTGATAAACTTATGTCCAAACATTGGAAACCCGTTTTTCTTCTTGTTCACCAAGGATTTCGGCAAATATTTCTCGGCGGTCTTGCGGACGATCCATTTATCGATCAAAAACGGATGTTTGTAATTGTGAAAACGAAGCGTCCGCCCGATCTTGAACTTTGTCGGCAGGTTAATGGCAAATTTGACGATTGGTTCGTCCAGGAAAGGAAACCTGGCTTCGATCGACGCCATCATTCCCATCCGGTCGTTGCGGTGGAGCAGCGTTACAAGATGTTCCCTGAGCATGTTAAGGGTCAGGTACTGCTCCCGCCGATCTCTTGGGCTTAGAAAAGATAGCGTCTCATCCGCCTTTTCCTTCATCTGCTGAAGTTCAAAACCCTGAACCAGCTTATTCACGAACGATAAAGGATTGTGGCCATTTTCCGGAAACAAAACCCCGCTAAGTTTCGGCGATATGCCGTAGAGTGATTTCACCGCCCAAACCGGAAAGGTCGCGATACTTTCGTAGCGTTTTGTGAGCAGTCTTGGATATCCGAGAAACAATTCGTCGGCACCTTCGCCGGTCAGCACAGCCTTGACTCCGGTGTCCCGTGCGAGACGGGCAACATTTGAAAAGGGTATTGAATTGACGTGGACTACGATCGGACAATCGTAATAGTAGGTCACGTCCACCCAATCGCGGAGCATCATCTCCGGCTCGAATTTATAGTCGAAAACCTGCTTGCCGAGGTGTTTGGAAAGTATCTCAACGTCGGGAAATTCTGAATATTTGCCAATAATGTTCGCGGTGAACAACTTTATGTCGGCATTGGACTTCGCCGCGACGGCGGAGATCAGGCTCGAGTCGATGCCTCCGCTGACAAACGCACCGACCGGAGCATCACTGACCAGCATTCGCTCCACGCTTTCGGTGAACATCTTGTCGAAGGTCGAAACGATCTTTTCAGATGACTGTCCGTCCAGTTCGAGGTATAAATCACGGTCGAAATCGTCGACGATATCGTAATAAGTCGCCGATCTCGGTTCGCTGTTCGCGTCGAGCGTAACGTAACACCCGGGATTTACCGAGAAGATTCCTTTGAACAAAGAATGCTCGATGGATTTTTCCCCGGTGTTGGCAGCCGCGTGCAGAGTTCTGATCGGATCCGGTGTCAGATCGAGCGCTTTGGCAATGGCCTTTGTCTCCGAGGCCCAGAATAGCGAATTTGATTTGTGATAATAGTAGAGCGGCTTGATGCCCATGCGGTCACGGGCCAGGAAAAGCCGGTCGCGATCACTGTCATAGAACGCAAAAGCAAACATCCCGTTGATACGGTTCAAAGTCTCGTCAATCCCGTAACAGATCAGTGAATGGAACAGGACCTCGGTGTCGGACGATGTCTTGAACTCGACGTTGTGTTCACGCTCGAGCTCCTCTCTGATAGCCTTGAAATTGTATATCTCGCCGTTGTAACAGAGCATGTAACGGTCATTTGCGAATGGCTGATTTGCCGCCTCTGAAAGATCGAGAAGGCTCAGGCGGTCATGGGCCATTGCAATCCGTCCGCGCAATTGGTAGCCGAAATTATCGGGGCCTCGATGAATCATGACGAGACCCATCTCTTTCGCCATCTCTAGCGACGCCCTGCCTGCCGACTGATTGTAAACTCCCGCAATACCGCACATATTATTTCTGACCTACCCGGCTGCCCGCAAAATCAAGAATGGCCTCGGCCATTCTTTCGCCGCACTTCGCATCCGAAAAGCCGCAAACGTAATCGACGATCCATTTTCTCTGCTCACTGTGCAGCGTGGGATCTTTGAGGTACGTTTGAACCGCCATCTCTAACTCGGCAAAATCACCGGCCAGCCAGACACCGCCGGACTCGGCAATCGGCTTGAAATGGCTCCATTCGTGATTGACTTCCTTGATCAATTGTTGGTCCGCCTGTCCTGGTTGCGGATCAAAATCCAGATTGACGACGGGACAGTCAAATATAGCCGCATCGATAGTGACGGTTGACGAGAGATTCACCACGACGTCCGCATGCCTGAATGTATTAACCCATTCGACAATGTCTGACTCATCCTGCGTGCGTTTGTTGAGCGCCTTGCCCGCATTTCGCGTTCTTTGCAGGCGGACTTTCGGACGGTATGGATCGAAAAGCTCGCTCATCTCCGCGTTGTCATGTATCGGATGCGGCCGGACAAGCAGCTGGACGTCGCCCAGGTGGCCCTCGGCGACCCGCTTGGCCATATGAAGAGCGCCATGTTTTTCCTTGAGAAAATTCGGCGAACCAACGGCATAGACGATAATTGGAAGACTCGGATCGAGTTCCTGATGTCGGCAGAACTCTTCGCGGGAGATGTGAAACCGCTCTTGATGAAAAACGTCGAACTGAGGCGAGCCGACGACGTAAACGGGACGGCCGCGTGTGGCCGGATAAAAATCGTACAGCTCTTCTTTGGTCTGTTCGTTCCAAACCAGATAGGCGTCATAATTGAATACCATTCTGTTTTTCGTCGACACGTTGTCCCAGGACGGAATATACGCCATCACCGGAATTTTATGCTTTCTCGCCACGCTAACGATCGCCGGCTGCTCGAACTGAAAAGGGCCGGTGGAAACGATGACATCCGGACGTTTCCCGCCAAGCCGCGTTTCCGCCTCGTGCGAACGCTGATAAGAGAGCAAAATGCGCTCGACGCGGTTTTCAAGCCACATTTCGCTCCGAAGTAAAGCCAGGACTTTTGCCGTCGGTTTGAGTGCCCGCACATAAAACTCGGATTGCTTATCCCGCCGGTGTTTCATCATGCTCATCCGGCTGGGCGGTTTATACCGATAATCCCAGACATATTCATTGAGCCGGCGGAGGTAGTTGTAGGGAAACTCCCGAAACGCCCGCACGTCCGGGAAGGTCTCAAGCTCCGCGAGCGAGCGGCTCCAGCCGCAGTTGGTTTTCACGGCGTCAAAAGATGTTGCCCAGATCGCCACATTACTATTCTCCGTGAGCGTTGGAACAATCCGCGTGTACTGAAACACGCGGTCCACCAACAGCGAAGTCGATAGTAATAGAATATTAGATTTCGGCGATTTATCTTCTCGCATAGAGGTCGCAAAAAACGGTCATTTGATTCCGAGTGCCAGCCGTTGTCCCGGTTCAAGTGAATTGCCGTCAAAACTCGCAGAGATATTGAGCAAGTTTCTCGACTCCGAAGCAGGCGAAGTAAACATACATGTGTACGTTAGGCGGTCTTTTGTCCGGGCTTCGCCGCCCTTATGATAGCCGCGAGTGTCGGCAAAGATCAGCGTACCCTTTTTTCCAGTTCCCGTTACCCATTTTTTCTCGGGGAAAACTGTACTCATTTGCTCATCCGTCGTGCGTTTGACGCCGCCTTCCAAGAAAAATTCCGGCTTGATCCCATGATCTCGGCCTTTCTTGTGCGTCCCCGGTGCGTACGTGAACGGACCGGACCCTTCATCGACATCTTCGAGGTAAAGAAACATCTTCAGAATATACCGGTCTTCCCGGTCGAAGTGCCAAAGCTGCGATTCGCGTGCTGTGCCCTGAGAGGCGAAGGTTTGCCAAACATTGTAGTAACGAAGCCTGGCGATCATTCCGAAATATGCGTTGGCGATTGTCAGAAATGAATTGTTTAAGGCAAAACGGACGAATACGTCAGGCTCTTTAATGGTCAATTCGCTTCCGAAAACCTCGAGATTGAATGTTTTGCTTCCAACCGCCTGTTCGTTGTTCGCGGAAGATTTTAGCGTCGTTATCTCTTCTTTTCTCGACTCCAGCAATCGGCTTGTTTCCGAAGACAATTCCAGAAACTCGGAGTTGTCGGAGAATAGCTCGTCTATTGAAGTTACGGCGATGCCGTCGGAATCAAGCTTGTTCAAAACGGCATTCTCAGCAGAGCCAAGCTGCGTATTTCCGGCGAACCGATGTTGAACCGTCGGCGTAAAATTACGTCCATACCGCCAAACTAAATTGGTTCCTTTTAATGTCTGCACTATTGTTCGGACGTTCATTTCCATACCTGCTTCGGTCATACTCTCCCTGCAACCCCGGCCGCATCAGGCAACAATAACGGTTCCCTATCTGAGTCGGCGTAACGGCTTTTCAGTCTTAGAAACGGCTGTTCGATCAGATAATAGGAAGCCGCGGCCACCGCTACCGTCGCGATCACGCCAAGGCTTCCGTAAATAGCCGGGTGCAGTCTTTCGTCGAATACTTTCTTTGAAACCTCCAGGATCGGAAAGTGCCAAAGGTAAAGGCCATACGAGATCTTTCCCAGCCAAACCAGCGGCCCGAACTCAAACACACGCGAGAGTTTCGAAGGAAAGAGCAGAAAGTCCAAAACCAGAACCGCGGTGCCCACCGCGATCATTGTAAATCCGCCGTTATATACAAAAGCCGAGTAATGACGCAGCACGAAAAATGACACCACGATCCCCGCAAGACTTACCACCGACGCGACGCGAAAGGCCTTTCTGACATTTTCCGTTCGCGGAATGCTGCCCCATGAAAGCAGTAAGGCGGCGAGACACCCGATCAGGATCTCATGCGCCCGTGTGTCCGAGCCGAGGTACATTCTGAGGTGATCGAAGCCCGCATTCCATTGCCAAACGCTGGCAGCAATAGAAGCCGCAATTAACAAGAGAACTATAGCGGTAATAACGCCCTTATTCCTGATCTTCAGAAGAAAGATCAACAATAACGGCCAAAGAATGTAGAATTGCTCCTCGACCGATAAGGACCATGCGTGGCTAAGCGGGCCGATTCCCGGTGGATTTGGCGGCACCTGCACCCAGTTCGCGACATAGAATAATGTGTAAAGAACTCCTTTCAGCGTGACCGCCGCACTTTCCGGCGATTGGATAAGCAGAGCGTAAACGACGCAGACCATCATCAGAACAAATAGAGCCGGAAGAAGACGCAGGGCACGCCTGAAATAAAAATTCTTAAAGTTTATTGTCGAGGAACGGGCATACTCCTGAACCAGCAGCGACGTTATCAAAAAACCGCTGAGCACAAAGAAAATATCGACGCCGATAAAGCCGCCGTTCATCCAAAGCAATTGGCCGTTAAAGGCAATAACCGCGATGATGGAAAGCCCCCGCAAACCATCGAGCGCAGGTTCGTAACCGAGATGAAATGCATTTGATTCCACATCGCCGGTGTCTTTTCCGCGGA
>JANMSP010000366.1:0-7282 GCA_031389475.1 Pyrinomonadaceae bacterium | reverse complement strand
TTCTTCCCTGCCGGCCGCGTCCAGATTTATTTCAATTTGACTACTGACCGGCAGCAGCAGCATCGACTTTTGTAATTCCGAGGACGTTTTTCACGTCAATTTCTATCCGGTCACGAAGCTCGGTATTTTCCTTAAGCAGTTTCTTTACGTTGTCCCGGCCCTGGCCCAATCGCTCGCCTTTGTAAGAAAACCACGATCCGCTTTTCTCGACGATTTCATTATTTGACGCCAAATCGATCAGATCACCCTCGCGGGATATTCCCTCGCCATACATAATGTCGAATTCCGTTTCGCGAAACGGCGGAGCGCATTTGTTTTTTACGACCTTTACGCGTGTCCTGTTGCCGACCATTTTGTCGCCATCTTTGATAGCTCCAATGCGGCGGATGTCCAGGCGAACGCTGGCGTAAAATTTGAGAGCCTTTCCACCCGTCGTCGTTTCAGGCGAACCGAAAAAGACACCAATCTTTTCACGGAGCTGGTTGATGAAGATAAACGTTGTATGCGAGTTCGCAACGATCGCCGTGATCTTTCGCAAAGCCTGTGACATAAGGCGAGCCTGCAATCCGGGAAGCGAATCGCCCATTTCACCGTCTAATTCGGCACGCGGCACAAGTGCGGCGACCGAATCGATAACGATCACATCCACGCTATTAGAACGGACAAGCGTTTCGGCGATTTCGAGAGCCTGTTCACCCGAGTCAGGCTGGGAAATAAGCAGCTCGTCGATATTGACGCCTAGTTTGCCTGCATATTCAGGATCCATTGCGTGCTCAGCATCGATGTATGCGGCAATTCCGCCGTTTTTTTGAGCCGATGCCACCACATGCAGGGCAAGCGTCGTTTTGCCAGAACTCTCCGGGCCGTAAATCTCCACGATTCGGCCGCGCGGCAGTCCGCCGACACCAATTGCCGCATCCAGGCTCAAACAGGTCGTCGATATGGCACCTGCTTCTTCATGCGGTTTTTCGCCGAGCCGCATGATCGATCCTTTTCCAAATTTCTTTTCAATCTGCGCTAAGGCAGACTCGATTGCTTTTCCTTTATCTATACTCATTATTTCTGCTTCTCCGCTGGTTGATCCGACATTTTTAGAATTCTACAAACCCAAAAAGAAGTCTACCATAAACTTCACGTATTTGTGAAATACTGTTTCACAAATGAAACAGCTTGTTATGTCTTTGAAAAATGGAGTGTTTGGTAAATCAATTTGAAATTTGCAATAGCGTAGAATAAGTAATCAAAAATAGCAATTCGATTTTGAATAATTAACTCGCCGTAATGAAACTGGTTAAAAGCGTCATTGCAGTTTATTGCGCAGAACGCAATATCATTTATAATGCCCTTTGCGTTTCTTTTTCGACCGGCGAATGAAAATTTGCATAGCTTTTGGTGAACCCTTGTTTGCTTGCCAGCGTAAACCAAAGAACTGCGGTTTGGAATTGTTATGAATTTTGCGGACATAGCCGGGCAAACGCTCGACGAAAAATACAGGATCGAACGCGAGTTGGGGCGCGGCGGCATGGGGACGGTTTATCTAGCGACCCATCTCGGCACCGAGCGCCCCGTCGCCGTTAAGATCATCGCGCCGCAATTCATGAAACGTCCGGAATTCGTCGAGCGTTTTCGACGGGAAGCACGGGCTGCCGGGCGTTTGCGGCATCCGAACGTGGTCGATGTTACGGATTTCGGGTTTTCGCACACGCCGGATGGGCAGGTTGCGTATCTGGTAATGGAATATCTCGATGGCTGCACGCTCGGCGAGATACTTGAAGAAGAAAATAATCTTCCGGTCGGCTGGACGCTGGATATTCTGGAGCAGGTTTGCTCCGCTGTCCACGAAGCCCATGAGCAGGGAATAATCCATCGCGACCTTAAGCCGGACAACATCTGGCTCGAACCAAATCAGCGCGGCGGCTATACCGTCAAAGTGCTCGATTTCGGTATTGCCAAGCTTGAAGAACATGCCGATCTTCCAGTGTTGGAATCTGAAGTTTTTATCCCGGCGACGCCCACGCTGGTGTCATCCGGGAAAGCTACAATGGCGGACCTGTCGCATGATGTAACTGTTCACGACAGTACTTCACCGACAAGAATAGGAGCGGCGGCGAGCGGCGACACAGCGATCTTAGAGGCAGGAACACTTATTCAACAGCTTGAGACGCCAAGCGAAAGCGCGACTTCGCTATTACCGATAGATACGGCAATCGATGCTGATCAGGAAGCAGTTGGAACTAAGATCCTTTCGGGAGAATTGAACAAAAAGCAGCCGGAAAATGGAGGCGAGCATTCGCTGTCGGGCGGACTATACACGAGTGCAGATTCGGCGAGCGATTTGACGCGCGTCGGAGCCGTTCTTGGGACTCCGCTCTACATGTCGCCGGAGCAGTGCCGAGGAGACAAACTCGACCAACGTTCTGACATTTACAGCCTTGGCGTGATCGCCTACCAAATGCTTTCAGGCAAGACACCTTTTAGCGGCGATTTCACGCAGGTGATGGAATCCCACAAAAAGGATTCGCCGCCGCCGCTTGATGCCAAGAAGGTGCGAAAGAAACTAAAACGTGTCATCGATTCGGCGATGGCTAAACTTCCGGACGACCGGCCGCCGACAGCGGAAGCTTTTGCAAGTTCGCTCCGTTCACGGTCGGAAGGGATTTTCGGCCTTCTTCGGCGGGCTGGGATGATCTACACCGAACATATGCCGAAGTTTTTAATGCTCTCTGCATTTTTCCACATTCCGATGGTCGTCTTTACTGTAGTTTTGGTGATACTTAGCTTTATGAAGGTCAACGGAACCATTTCCTCTGAAGTGGCCGGCATGGGAATCGGTGTAGTTGCATTCCTGCTCTTCATTGTTACATCTTTCTGTGCTCATTTAATTATTGGAACGATCACCTGGATCGTGACGCAATCGCTAGCGGTTCCGCTGCGCCCGATAAAACTACGGGCCGCACTTACAGAAGCCAGAAAGAAGTGGAAAACTTTCGCTGGAACCGGAATTTTCAGCACTGTTATGTCATTTGTCGCGGCCGGCGTCTTTTTCACCGTCGGATTTCTTGTGCCGTTTTTGATAATTTGGGCGACGGTTGGTATTGAAGGAGCCGCTCCGATTGCGGCTGCAGTGATTGGCGTTTTGGTTGCTATTTACGGTTTTTTTGCGGCGAGCGTGCTGCTGATTCTCGTCACGCCCGCGATCATGATGGAAAATTTACGCGGCTGGAAGGCGGTTAAAAGATCTTATTATCTCGTCCGGCGTTCTACAATTACAGCGTTCGCGGCGTTCATGATCATGTTTTTAATTCCGATGTTCGCGGCGGGCATGATGACTTTTGTGGTCAACATTACGGCGAAGGCTCTTGATCCAAAACCGGCCGTTGTAAAAGCAGCCGCAAATGAAATGAATGTCGAGTCCACGGCGCCAGCCGATTCGGTCACGGATGGCCGCAGCTGGTCCTATAGTCTCGGAAATGGTCCGAAAGTCAGCGCGCAGGAAGCTGAGCCGGATATGCGGACGCAGCTTAAAAATACGATCCTCGAAACTCTGCTTCAGATTTTTCTGCTTCCGATACAGATTGTAGTCATCTCTTTTACGGCGATTATCATCGCACTGCTGTACCTTAAAACCCGGCAGGCTGGCGGAGAACCGCTTCAAGATCTGCTCGGCAAATTTGAGGAGACCGAACAGCCCCGAAAAAAATGGCAGGAACGCGTTCGTCAGCGTCTGATACAGTCGGGCAAGATCAGCAGCAGAACTTAAATAATGAAGTCTTTTAGACGAAATTACCCCTCATGTGTCTTTCTGGTTTTGTTTACTGCCGCCGGTGTTAGCGCGCAAACATTCACCCGCGAAATCCCGATTCAGGCCGGCGGAACCGTCGAGATAATCAATCGCTCAGGCCGCGTCGATGTAACCGCCGAAATTAAACAGGACCGGGAAGAGGCTGATCCGAAAGCCGCGAAACTTTCGTTAACCGCGAATTCGCCGGCATCACTTGCCGAAAGTGAGCTGAAAATCGATTCTACTTCCGGCAAAATCCGCATTACTGTCAAAGCGGACGGCGTTTTGAAGCGAATCGATCTATCGCTGATCGTTCCGGAAAGAGTAAAAGTAAAGATCGAAACGCTCGAAGGGGAAGCACGCGTATCCGGCAACCTGGAATCAATCGAGGTAAAAACCGAAACCGGAACCATTGCCGCAGATGTACCGACTAAATCTCTGAAATACGAACTAAATTGGACCGAGTCCCGGCCAAGATTTTTGAGCGATTTTGATATAGAAAAGGTTAAGGAAAAATCAGGGGGGAAGTTTGAGATCAAAGGGCGTTACACCTCGGAAAAGAAACCTGAAGACGTGCGGACGCGGGAGAGTGGTGAGGCAGAACCGCCTGCGTCAGCGGGTGGTACGATCTTAAGCGAGAATGGCGAACAGGACGATCCGATTCCAAAGAAAGAAGATAAAAAACGGTCACTTGTTTCCTTGAACCTGACCACCGCTCGCGGCATAATTCTGCTCAACGTTCCGCCGAATGAGGTCTCCAGCGATCTTCGGGAACGGCCTCTGACTAACGCCGCCAAAGCAATAATTCGCAGCGGTGATTCGCTGCTTATGGAAGCAATTCGCCGTGCGGCACCGGAGTACTTCGGAGATTACGCCCGTACTCTGCCGCCAATGAAACGCGAACCGACCTTTGCTGAAAAGGCATCCACGGCGGAGATCGCGCAAGCAAGCATAAAACGTGCGGCTGTCCGCGTGACCGATCTGCACAACCGGACAATTAGCGGTCTCAAAGCCGAAGATTTTAAGATCACGGAGAATAACGAGGTTCGCGAGATTCTGGCGATTCAAACCGCCACCGCACCGGTAAACCTTGTCCTCTTACTCGATGTCTCGGGCAGCGTCGATAACTATGTCAATTTCATCCGCAAGGCGGCCCGAAGTTTTGTTGACACCGTCGGCAAAAACGACCGGCTTTCGATAGTCGTTTTTAACGATGACGTTAAGGTTCTGTCCAAATTTACGACGGATAAGACCTTGCTTTCCGAGAGCCTTGATACATTTGACGCCGGTGGCAGTACTGCGTTCTACGATTCGCTGGCGTTTACGCTAACCGACACGTTGCGGCCGCTGCGCGGCGAACGCACGGCGATAGTGATTTTGACTGACGGCGACGATAATCGTTCGTTTCTCCCTTTCGAATCGCTCATCGGCTCTATTCAGGAAAGCGGAGCGTTGATTTATCCGCTTTACGTTCCGTCGGCACTAATTGCCTCGTCAGCGAACAGCGATCCGAACGCGGCAGTCGACCCACTCCGCTCACGCTACAATGGATTGACCTCAAAGGCCGAAGGAGAAGGAGAGCGGCTTGCTAAGATCTCCGGCGGCGTCTATTATCCGATCACTCGATTGAGCCAGATCCAAACCGCCTACGAAGATATAGCCACGCAGCTGCGAACTGGGTACGTCGTTACGTTCCGCTCTCAGATAGCCGGAAGCGTATCATCGCCGCGTTTGAAGATAAGAACTAATAAAGATAATGCGTTTGTTAGTGTGAGTTCGGTAGTTAGCGGCCAATGAGCAGATCGCTTTTACAATCCCTTTTCGACGATGAAGTACGGCGGCCGCTATCGGTTTCTGAGTTGAACGCTCAGGTCAAAGGCGAGATCGAGCGACGTTTTGCGTCCGTTTGGATCGAGGGCGAGATCACGAATTTCATGGCGGCTCGTTCCGGCCATTGGTATTTTACGCTCGGTGACGGATTGTCGCAGTTGAAGGCAGCGTGTTATAAAGGCTCGAATTATAAGATCAGGTTTCAGCCGTTCGATGGTCTTCAGGTACGCGTTCGCGGGCGTCTGACGCTTTATGAGCCCCGCGGTGAATATCAGATCCTGGTCGAATCGCTCGAGCCGGTGGGCGAAGGAGCGCTTAGAGTAGCTTTCGAACAGATCAAAGCAAAACTCACATCCGAAGGTTTGTTCGACGAGGCGTTGAAAAGGCCGATGCCGGCGTTTCCGAGAATGATCGGCGTCGTTACGTCGCCAACGGGTGCGGCCTTTTTCGATATACTGCACGTGCTTTCGCGGCGTGCTCGGTCAGTCAGCGTGATCCTTATTCCGACCCGTGTTCAGGGCGAAACAGCCGGTGAAGAAATTAGCCAGGCGGTTCGTTTTGCGAACGAATACAATTTGACCGCGGCTGGCAAAGACCGGATCGATGTATTAATAGTTGGTCGGGGCGGCGGCTCGTCGGAGGACCTGTCGGCGTTTAATGAAGAGTTAGTGGCCCGAACTATCCGTGCCTCTGCTATTCCGGTGATTTCAGCTGTCGGACACGAGATCGATTTTACGATCGCTGATTTCGTCGCCGATCTGCGTGCGGCGACGCCGTCAGCCGCTGCCGAAATTGTCGCCCAGCGGGAAGAAGATATTCAAAACTATCTCGAACGCCGGGTAAATGACTTAGCGCAGATAATGAGTTTCCGATTGCTCGAAGCGCAGACCGAATTGCAATCGCTTGAGCTCTCGCCGGTATTCGCGGAATTTCCAGGAACTATTCGGGAATTTGGCTTTAGGCTCGACGAGTTGCGAATGCGAAGCAAAGCGTCCATCGCATCGCGACTGGATCACGCGGACGATAGTCTACGGAACATTACCGGACGGCTTTCGCCTGTAAAGCTGGCATCGAAGGTTAGTGCAACCGGTACACGCCTGGCGCTGCTTGAACAGCGACAAATTACCGCAAACAGCGTTTTGGAGGCCAGCCGCGTCGAGAATTTGAATATTATGATGGCTAAGCTTGATGCACTTTCGCCTCTTTCAGTGCTAAATCGCGGCTTTTCAATTACGGAGAATGAATATGGCGAAATACTTCGTAATGCTGTTCAGGTAAAAGCGGGCGATAAATTGAAAATCCGCTTAGCAAGTGGGAGGCTGAAGGCGGAAGTTTTAAGTTCTGAGTCCGAACTTTAGTTTGTATTCTGGCCTAGCTAGGTAGTGAACTAAAGTTTGAGCCCAGAGCTAAAAAAGCGGCGAAATCGATGTCAAAATTTGTAGTAGATTTAAGTAGTCCCTCGACGACGGAACTTCCTGGTTTTGGCGGTTACACTGAGCCGAAGCCGAAGAGACGTGCTGGAAAGATAGTTGCAGTCGTTGGCATTTCGCTAGTTGTAATTTCACTTATCGGTGCTGTCGGGGGTTATTTTTATTGGCGAAGTTTTCTTGATACTCCGCAGTATTCGCTCGCCTTGTTAGTTGATGCCGCACGAGTTAACGACCAGGCGAC
>JANMSP010000359.1:0-14260 GCA_031389475.1 Pyrinomonadaceae bacterium | reverse complement strand
CAAGGATGTCCGCGTTCCGTTGTCTACCATCCACCTCTTTCCTGCAATCGTGTAATGTGCGCCGTATGATGACGGCTGTGCCATGCGTATAAAGCAAGCAGTTTTTCCAAAGTCCATTCGCCGGTTTCCGGGTGTATCAGTCGTCTTTTGAAGTCCGCGTCCGACATCGACTGCAGCAACTGTGTCCAGCGGGCGTGCAGCCCGTCGATAATCTTCAGCGATACTTCGACCGGCATTTTGCTGTCGCCGAGTTCGGCCCACCGGTCTTCGTAATACGGGCGGATGGTCGGCAAATTTTCTGTAAGGGCGAGCTTAAAACGGATAAACGAATTCAAATGACTGTCCGCGACGTGATGCACCGTCTGCCGCACGGTCCAGCCTTCCGGGCGGTAGGGCGTGTCGAGTTGATCTTCGCTCAATCTGCTCACGGCATTAGCCAAATTCGACGGCAAACCGCTGATCGTTTGGATATTATCGGCCCGCGGTACAGCAATTAGCGGGTCAAAATTCCCTATCGGATAACTCAAATCTTCGCTCATATTGTTTAGAGTGCACGCTTTAGCGTGTTTCTTACTTAACAAAGAGACACGCTAAAGCGTGCACTCTAACCACCGTAAAAATTCTCGAACCTCGTAAATTCCTTCAAAAATGCCAGCTTCACAGTTCCGGTCGGGCCGTTTCTTTGTTTGGAGATTATGAGCTCGGCAAGTCCGGCGTTTTCCTCATCCGGTTTATAATAATCTTCGCGATAGATAAACGCTACTACGTCCGCGTCCTGCTCGATACTTCCCGATTCGCGAAGGTCGGACATCATAGGCCGCGGCGGATTTCGAGCTTCGGGCGCACGCGAAAGCTGTGACAGCGCCACGACGGGAACTTGCAGTTCCTTCGCCAATCCTTTTAATTCACGCGAGATCTTCGAGACTTCCTGTTGGCGGTTCTCGTTTCGCATTCCACCGCTCATTAATTGCAGGTAATCGACGACGATCAGGTCCAGCTTCTTTTCTTCCGCAGCGAGACGCCTGCATTTGGCACGCATTTCAAGTACCGTAATGCCTGGCGTATCGTCGATAAAAATTCTTGCATCCGAAAGCGTTCCGATCGCCCGTGCCAGACGCTCCCATTCCTCACGCGACAACATTCCTTTTCTAAAACGCGACGCATCGACCTTCGCCTCCGAGCTCATCATACGCATGACAAGCTGCTCCTTCGACATTTCCAGTGAAAACACCCCGACGACGGCTTTCTCCGTAATCGCCGCATTCTGCGCCAGTGTCAGGCACAAAGCCGTTTTTCCCATCGAAGGCCGTGCCGCGACGATTATCAGATCGCTCGGCTGTAGGCCCGAAGTCATCTCGTCAAGATCGCGAAAGCCTGTCGATAAGCCAGTCAACGCGTGCGATTCACGTTTAGCGTATTCCTGAACTTTTTCGAGCACCTTCTCTGCCACCGGCTGAACGTGCATAAATCCTTCACGCGTACGTTGCTCGGCGAGAGCGAAAATCATCCGCTCGGCATTATCGAGCACGATCTTGGCATCTTCCTCTTCTTCCAGAGCCTCGCTCGTGATCGTATTGCAGGTGCGGACAAGCTGCCGCATCACGGATTTGTCCTTGACGACCTTGATGTAATCGGTCAGGTCTGAAAAGTGCGGCAGGCCGTAGGTCAGATTCGTTATAGTCGAAATACCGCCCATCGCTTCGATCGAGCCTTCTTTTTTTAGCTCTTCGCCAATTAAAATAGGATCGATCCGCATCGAGGCCTCGAAAAGCGCGATCATCGCGCCGAAAATACGCCGGTGCAGCGGCGAGTAAAAATCTTCGGGCTTGAGTTGCTCGACGGATTGCGAGATCAGCGAATTATCGAGCAATATCGCACCCAAAATGGCGCGCTCACTCTCTTCGCTACTCGGCAAAGGACGTTCCAAATACTGCTCTCGTCGTGCTTCGGGGTATGATGCCATTTTTGTCGGTGAATTTGAGTGCTAAGCGAAAGCGGTCCTATATAGGATCGCGGACTTTAATAATACATTCAACCCGAAATTCTGACAAAGAATGGAGAACTGATTTTTCAGACACTGAACTGCCAAAGCAATAAAAAAAAGGCCGCGATCTCTCGATTCGCGGCCTTTTTTATTCACAAAATAGAACAACTATTCGTCGTCGGCAGTTTCTTCCGTCTCAATGACGGCTTCTTCCGCCTCAACAGCTTTTGGCTCGACCTTCTTCTCTTCCTTAACTTCTACTTCGCCGCCTTCAGCAGTGACCGTTACCGGTATCTGCAGAACGACTTCGCGGTGAAGTTTAAGGCTGACCGTATATTCGCCGGTTTCCTTGATCGAATCCTTTAATACGATCTTGCGGCGGTCGATCTCGTAGCCTTTGGCTTGGATGGCCTCGGCAATGTCCATTGACGTAACCGAGCCGAATAATTGGCCGCCTTCGCCTGCCTTGCGTTCGAATTTCAGAGCGATCGTGCCCATCTGATTTGCCTGTGCTTCGGCCGTCGCCTTTTCGACAGCGGCTTTTTTCAGCAATGCTCCGCGTTCGCCTTCAATCTGTTTGACGTTGCCTTTTGTTGCCAGGGTCGCCTTGCCCTGCGGCAGCAGGTAGTTGCGGGCGTAACCTGCTTTAACCTTGACGATCTCACCGCGGCCGCCAAGGGCTTCGATGTCGTCTCTCAATAATATAGTGATATTTGCCATGATCTTTTCCTCGTTAATTAGTAACCCGGTCGCTACCGCTCGCGGTTCTGACAGGACTTCCGGATTTATTCCCAAACGAACGGCAGCAGGGCCATTGTCCTTGCGCGTTTGATTGCGGTTGCGATTCGCCGCTGGTCTTTGGCGGAAATCATGGAAATGCGGCGCGGCATGATCTTTCCACGTTCCGGGATAAATTGCCGCAAATAATCGATGTCTCTCCAATCGATATAATCCGGAATTACCTGGCGCGGACGCCGTCTTTGAAAGCGGCGCGGCATTTTGTCAAAGCCTTCCTCGCCGCTCATATTTTCTCTCGGTTCAAAATCGTTTTCAGCCATATCGTCCTCCGGTTATACCTCAAATTCCCCGGCTGTTTCGGCCGTCTCTTCCGTTTTGCGGAACTTCGAACGCAGGCTCAAACGCTTTTCACGTTTTGTCTGCATTTTCAGTGCCTTTTTGCGGTCCTCGTCGATGCGGACAGTGATGTAACGCATGACCAGATCGTTGACGCGCATACGCCTCTCGAGTTCAAGAATTTCCTGGCCTGTTCCGTCGATCTCGAATAGAACGTAGTAGCATCTTTCTTTTTGTTGATCTCGTAAGCGAGTGTCCGGCGGCCGATATCGTCCATGCGGACTATCGTCGCTCCTTCCTTCTCGATCAATTGACTGATCGTATCGTTTAATCCGGTGATCTTATCCGCGTCCGCCGTCGGATCGATGATATACATCACCTCGTATGTTCTAAGTGCCAATTTAATTTCCTCCTTATGGCTGCTAACCTCATTCTTTATTGAATGAAGTAAGGGGTTTTTATATCAAATTCTTAATTTCAAATTTGAGATTTTATACTTCAAATAAATCCGCCCGCTTACGCAGACGATTCTGACTGATCCGCATTATACTCGGCCATTGCCTTTTCGACACCGTCTCGTAGAACAGCCCGAATCGCGTTAGCTCCGTATTCCAAAACTTTTTCAACTTCGTCGATTTCGCTTTTCGAAAATTTATCTAAAACGAAGTCCGACATATTTCTTACCGGATTATCAGGCGCGATCCCGATTCGTAACCGGATAAAATCGCCTGTTTTCAAACAATCGATGATCGATCTAAGCCCGTTCTGCCCGCCGTGCGATCCCTTCATCCGCAACCTGATTTTGCCCAGCGGCAAAGCCATGTCATCCGAAATCACGATCAGCTTTTCAATACTTCGATCCGGCTTTTTGACTAAACAGCTTACCGATTCGCCGCTCAAATTCATGAACGTCTGCGGTTTTGCTAATTCGACGCTCACGCCTTCGATCTCCGCCCGACCGATCAATGACCGGCATTCGTCGCGTTTGACCTGTGTCTGTGCATCATTCGCCAAACGGTCGATCAGCATAAAACCGAAGTTGTGCCGCGTCCTTTCGTACGCGGCGCCCGGATTTCCCAAACCAACGATCAGCCAATTGTCCGAGAGCGAGATCATTATCTAAAGTTCTGAGTTCAAGCTTCAGCTTGTCTTCAGCCTACGGGCAAAGACACGCTGAAGCGTGAACTCAGAACGAAATTATTCCGCGTCGCCTTCTTTAGTACCTACAGCAGGCTCTTCGCCGACAACTTCAGGTTCTGCGCCGGCTTCGAGCTGCGGCTCAAGATCTTCTTCCTTAACGATCGAGATCGAAGCAACAACTGTTTCCGGCAGATCGCTGATCTCAACACCGTCCGGAATTTTAAGATCCGAAACGTGTATCGCATGTTCCGTAGTCAATTCCGAAACATCTACGTCAATCGAATCAGGCGTGTTCGCGGGTTCGCAAAGCACCTTGATCTCGCGCAGTGCCTGGTTCATCACCGCACCTTCTTCCTTCAGCGATTCCGGCTCGCCGATCAGGTGGATCGGCACAGTCATTTCGATCTTCTCGCCCTTCGCAAAGCGGCGAAGATCGGCATGCACCAAACGGCCGAGCACCGGATGTATCTGGCGATCCTGAAAAATGACGTCGTTAAGGCCTTCGCCGTCGATATCAAGCGTGAAAACGGTGTTGGCGCCGGTAGTCGAACGCAGGATCGCGGCCAAATCCTTCAAATTTGCGGATGCCGCCAAACTTTCGCTTCCTCCGCCGTAAACTACGACCGGAACCTTGCCTGCAACGCGCAGCCGGCGATTGATATTCTTGCCGGTTTCCGTTCTCTTCTCAGCTTTTACTGTTACTTTTTCTGCCATAATCTTAACCTCAGTTCAAGGTTCAAAGTTTAAGGTTCAAAGTTAAAGCCGCGACTTTGAACTTTGAACTTAAAACCTTGAACTATCTTCAAATAAATAGCGACGAAACGCTTGTCTCTTCGTGAATCGACTTGATAGCCGATGCCAAAAGCCTTCCGACGCTCAAAACTTCTATCTTTCCACCGTCAGACAACCGTCTGCCATTTTCAGGCAGCGGAATCGTATTCGTGACGATCACCTTTTTCAAATACGAATTGCTGATATTTTCCATCGCCCGGCCCGACAGCACCGAGTGCGTAAACACGGCAAAAATCTCGTTCGCTCCGGCTTTATGCAAGGCTTCGGCGACTTTGCAAATAGTGCCGCCGGTGTCGCACATGTCATCGACTATCAGACAATTCTTACCGCTCACGTCACCAACGATATTCATCACATCGGCCACATTCGCACGCTCACGTCGCTTATCGCAAAGAGCAAGCCCCGCATTGAGCCTTTTCGCATAAGCTCTCGCACGTTCCGCTCCGCCGGTATCGGGTGCAACAACGATCAAATTTTCAATCGGATTATTCCTAAAATAATCCACTACGATCGGGGCCGCAAACAAATGATCTACCGGGATATCGAAAAATCCCTGGATCTGTGATGCGTGCAGATCGATCGTCAAGATTCGCTGTGCTCCAGCCTTAGTTATCAAATTCGCAACCAATTTCGCGGCGATCGGCACACGCGGCCGGTCCTTTTTGTCCGAGCGGGCGTACCCGAAATATGGAATTACCGCCGTCACTCTCTCTGCCGAAGCTCTCACGCACGTGTCGATCATGATGAGCAACTCCATCAAATTCTGATCGACCGGTGGGCATGTCGGCTGCACTATGAAAACATCCGAGCCGCGAACATTTTCCTCGATCTGAAAGTTAAATTCGCCATCCGAAAAGCGGTCGGTGCTGACCCTGCCCAGGTCGCAGCTCAAGTGACTGCAAATCTCTTCCGCCAATCCGCGGTGTGCATTTCCCGAAAAAATTTTAACGCCGCCGGTTACGCTCATTGTAAGAGTTACGCCTTTAGGCGTGAAAACCATTGCAAAAGGTCTCGGTTAAATTACTGATAATACTCGCCCACAAGTTATCACGCGTAAACGCGTTACCCTTACAAAAAAGCGGACCATCCCAAATAGACAGCCCGCTCCGATACGAAAATTGGCTGGGGCGGGAGGACTCGAACCTACGAATGCCGGATCCAAAGACCGGTGCCTTACCACTTGGCTACGCCCCAACGTAAATTTCAGAAACTGATCGGAAGCGGACCACCCGGAACGCGGACATCCTTGTCCGCACTAGCTAAAAAGCCAATCCAAGCTTCTCGCGATATTCACTTCGCGAAATAGCCGCTACGGCAAACATTCGCCAGTTGAGGTTTTTCTCAAGGGCTTTTTGTGTCGCTTGCCGTGTCTCTTCTTTGTCAAAAACACCAAAAACGCTTGCACCGCTGCCGCTCATCATCGCATGCTTTGCTCCAAGATCGAGCAGAGTTTGCTTTACGATCCCAATCTCCGGATGTGCGGCGAATACAGTGGTTTCAAAGTCGTTTCCCAATGCCGCATGGTGCAAATCGAAAGATTCACCGTCAAAACGACAATTGTTGAGAATACTTTCTGTCCCGTCCGTTGTCAAGTTTAAGCCTTCAAATGCTTCTCTCGTAGAAATCGCGATATCCGGCGTAACGATCAGCAAAAATTTCCCGTCAAAATCATCAATCGGAGTTATCTCCGTCCCGCGGCCAGCCCCCAAAGCGGTTCCGCCATATAAAAAGAACGGCACATCCGACCCAAGTTCGCCTGCAATATCCAGCAACTCCGCCAGCGAAGTATCAATATTCCAAAGCTTCACCAATCCAATCAACGCCGCCGCCGCATTCGAAGAGCCGCCGCCCAGCCCGCCCGGCGAGGGTATCCGCTTTTCAAGGTGAATCGAAGCGCCCGCGTCTATCTGCCTTCTCTCCTTTAATATGATCGCAGCCTTCACGATCAAATTTTGATGATCGGTCGGTATTTGCGTATCATCGCAGGTCAGTCGCAAATTGTCAGACCTATCAAAAGTCAGCGCGTCCTGCAGCGAAACAGTCTGAAATATAGTGCAAATATCATGGTATCCGTCACTGCGTTTTCCCCGCACTTCAAGGTGCAGATTGATCTTTGCAAAGGACGGCAGGTTGAATGACATCATCAGTATGTTCTATACAAAAATCTCAAAATGCGAACGACCGGATTTTCGGACATTCATTTCCGACCATTTAGCAAATTGCTTTCAGCACCAAAGGTGCGGCCGTAATTTAGCCTGCGGAACGCCGTAGGTAAAAGCGAATCAATGTTGAAGCACCAACGGTGCGAAGTAAAATATCCTATTGAAGTAAATAACAACCTGCTACTTCGCCGCTTTGCGGCTTAATTCTAATTTAAATTTTTGCCTACGGCGATGCTGCAGGCTAAATTACTTCGCACCTTTGGTGCTTCGGCAGATGCGATTTCCGGTTCATCGCGAACATATCTTAAAGATAAAATGGATGGCAAGGCAGCAAAACAGAACACAGAAAAGCGGACTTTCTCAGATTTGAAAACATACATTCAAATCCGTAAAAATCCGCTTTACAGCTTAGATCCGATCTATTCCTTTTACCGCAACATAAAAACCTGCGTAAAATAATAGCTTCCGTCCGCCGCAACCGCTACTCCGACGGCTGATTGATTGTACGTTTCATTCAGCACATTCTGCCGGTGCCCGGTCGATTTCATCCAGTTTTCGACGGCCATTGCGGCTGGATTCTTGTGCCCTTTAAGATAGGCAATATTCTCACCGATCGCCTTCCATTCCACAAGCCCCACTCTTTCCGCACGTTCATCGACCGTACGTCCATCAAGATCGGTGTGGCTAAAAAACTTACTCCCGGCCATATTTTCCGAGTGCATACGGGCGATCTCCGCAATCTCCGCGTTCCATTTCAATGTGGAAAGTCCGATCTCCGCTCGTTTTGCGTTCAAAATCTGAAACGCCTGCTGCTCAATGGTCAAAACCGCCGCCGTCGGCTCCGAGCCGCTCGAAGGCCGATTGACCGCAGGACTAAAATTTTTCGCAAAGTGACCTTGGTTAATTTTGGCTTGCGCGAATGCGGACGCGGCAAAAGCCGTGAAAAGGACGGAAAATAAAATAGAACGGAAATTCATTTATGCCTCACTTCGGTAGCCGGACGATTCTCCTTACGAAGATTTCCTGGCTTTGCGCATGCCAATTAGCAATTGCCTTTTCGGATAAGGTGCGATAAACCTGACAGGTTCATCAATTTAATAAGAGTAGTAATAGCCGGCCGTTTCCACAAAATCTGCGGGCGTCCTGTAAACTTACTATACATGAAGCATCTCGTCCGGCATAGCAGATAGCTACTCGAGGATTTCCAGCGCGGCGATGACATTCAGCTCGATTTCAGTTATCGTAAATGCCTTGCGGCCGCGGAATGTGAAACTTCAAACCGCGAAGAAAATTAGCCGCGGATAAACGCGGATAAACGCGGATCGGAAAAAGAGATAAAAATCTTTTCATATCTGCGTTCATCCGCGTAAATCTGCGGCAAAAACGGCTTCTCCCATTAAATTATGAACAAATTAGCGCTTGCCATTCATGGAGGAGCCGGAACAATTCTCCGCACCTTGATGACACCCGAACTCGAAACAGAATATCGGGAAGCGCTTGAAAATGCGCTTGAGATCGGCTGGGAAATATTACATAAAGGCGGAAGCTCGCTCGATGCGGTTGAAGAGGCGGTTTGCACGCTCGAAGATTTTCACCTGTTCAATGCCGGTCGTGGGTCGGTGTTCACACACGAAGGGAAGAACGAAATGGACGCCTCGATAATGGACGGCAAAACCCTCGACGCCGGTGCCGTCGCCTTCGTCAAAAATGTTAAGAATCCGGTGAAGCTCGCCCGACTCGTAATGGACCGGACCGACCATATTCTACTCGCCGGAAACGGGGCAAACGAATTTGCCAAACAAATGAATGTTGATTTCGCCGACGACGAATATTTCTTTACCCAACACCGATATGATCAATTACTAGAAGCCCGCGAAAAAGGCGTCGTCCAACTAGACCACGCTGAAGCAGTTTCAGGTTCCGAGTTTCAAATTTCAAATAAGGAATCTGAAACTTTAAACTTGGCACCTGAAACTAAAAATCTGGGAACCGTCGGAGCCGTCGCCTGCGACAGTTCCGGCAATCTCGCCGCCGCAACCTCGACTGGCGGCATGACAAACAAAAAATTCGGCCGCATCGGCGACACACCGCTCATCGGCTCCGGCACATACGCCGACGAAACCTGCGCCGTCTCGTGCACCGGCCACGGCGAATTCTTCATGCTCGGCGTCACGGCATACGACGTTGCCGCCCGAATGAAATACAAAGGAATAAGCCTGGAACAAGCCGCAAGCGAAACAATCGCCCACCTAACCCAAATCGGCGGCGAAGGCGGCCTCATCGCGGTCGATAAGCTAGGAAATGTAACGCTGCCGTTTAATTCGGATGGAATGTATCGCGGTTCAATAACTACCGAAGGTTCAGTTGCTGAAATTTATCGGTAGCACTTCGGTTAGGAACGCGGGAGCCCATCGACGGACTAGATTTGCGGCAGTCGAACGCGGTCGCGGCCTCCGCGGGCAGGCAAGGTGCCCGCGTTCCAGTCGAAGAAGTGCTACTCCTTCACTTCAGCCGCCTCCTTCGCCAGTTTCTCTTCGCTAAATTTATCCCTTAAATCCTGTAAATACGAAATATCTTCGGGAACGCGGTCGGCCAAAGTGACTACCAATTCCCCTTTTCGCCCATTCTTAATACCGTGATACATTGCTTCGCGGCTGTCGGCTATTATTCGTACCTGGGGCGTGTTTTCGCTTTGGGCGATACCTTCCTGGAGAAGTTCGTAGATGTTCTCCGGGCTTCGGCCGCGTAAGTAATGGCCGGGGCGAATGACGATTCGGTCGAACGTATCGGCGGCAATCTTGCCGAATTCGCGAATGTCGTCGTCACGCCGGTCGCCCGCCACATTCAGCAGTACGGTCCGGTATTTATGCGGCAGTTTGGAAACGAAATTAGTAAGCCCGCGCAAGCCCGCAGGATTGTGAGCGTAATCCATCAGCACCGTAGCGTCACCAACCTCAATGAAATTAAGGCGTCCCGGCGTCTGCGCGGTTCCGGCGTTAAAAGTCGTCAGCCCAACCCTTAAATCTTCCAGCGAAACACCGTGAACGAAACATGCCAGCGTCGCCGCCAGCACATTCTGGATCATAAATTCGGCACGCCCGCCATAAGTGAGCGGAATATTCACCGCTTTCTCGATCCGCACCTTCCACTTCCCTTTTAATATCGTGACATAGCCATTCTCATAAACACACGAGATGCGTCCACGGCGGGCCTGCCGCTCGATATTCGGGTGGTTTTCGTCCATCGAAAAATAAACGCAGTGCCCCTCGACAAGCTCACGCATTTTGAAAACATGCGGGTCTTCAGCATTTAAAACCGCGTATCCCTTCTTCGATACCGCGCGCGGAACGACGGATTTAACTCGTGCCAGATCGCTCAGCGTATTGATGTCCTTCATGCCCAAATGATCGGCGGTAATGTTGGTGACAATCCCAATATCACAGTAATCGAAACCAAGACCGGAACGAATGATCCCGCCGCGTGCCGTTTCCAGCACCGCAACATCCACCGTCGGGTCCTTTAAAACAAGCTGCGCCGAAACCGGGCCGGTGTTGTCGCCATCAGTTATCTTCTGATTTTGGATGTATGTGCCATCCGTTGTCGTAAATCCAACGGTGCAGCCGCTTCCCTTCAGAACGTGGGCAATTAGCCGCGTCGTTGTCGTTTTGCCGTTCGTGCCGGTGACCGCAAAAATCGGAATGCGCGACGGAGCCGAACGCGGAAAAAGCATATCAATCACATTTTCCGCGACATTCCGGCCAATGCCTTCCGAGGGCGAAAGGTGCATACGAAAACCCGGAGCCGCATTTACTTCAATAACTCCTCCGCCTGATTCGCTTAGCGGTTCCGACACGTTCGACGCGATAATATCAACGCCGGCCACGTCCAAACCAATGATTCTTGCGATCCTTTCAATCAAAAATACGTTCTCGGGGTGAACCTCGTCCGTCCGGTCTATAGCCGTTCCGCCGGTTGAAATATTGGCCGTCGTTTTCAGAACCAGAATTTCATCTTTCGGCAAAACGCTGTCCAACTCATAATCTTTTGCACGGATCAGCCGCATTGTCTGGCCGTCGATGTCGATCTGCGTAAGCACATTTTCATGTCCGTAACCACGGCGGGGATCGGCATTAGTTTGCTCGATCAGCTGCTCGATAGTCTTTTCGCCATCGCCAACGACATGAGCCGGAATCCGTTCGGCGACCGCTATCAAATGATTATTGACGACCAAAGCCCGGAAATCCGCGCCGGTCAGCTGTTTCTCGACAATTATCCATCGCGAACGCGAATGTTCCTTTGCCTTACCGAACGCGATCTTTGCATCTTCCAATGAATTGATGCCGACTGTCGCACCTCTGCCGTGATTGCCGTCAAGTGGTTTGATAACGACCGGATACCCGACGCTCTCGATGGTGCTTTCCAACTCGTCCTCTTCGCGGATACGAAAACCCTTCGGCACAGGCACGCCCATATCGCCGAGCAGCTTTTTCGTTGCGTGTTTATTCGCGGCAATATCGACCGCGATCATATTAGTGTTCGCCGTCGTCGTCGCCTGAATACGCTTTTGGTGTACGCCGTATCCAAGCTGCACCAGCGATTGATCGTTCAGCCGGATAAACGGAATATCTCGGCTCACCGCTTCGTCAACCAGCGATCCCGTCGAAGGCCCGAACCGCACATCTTCGCGAATCTCGCGCATTTTCTGAACGATCTTTGCTACGCTTTCCTTTATCTCTTCAATCGATTTCCGTTCAGCCAGATCGAGAAAGAGCTGCACCGCTTCCCGTCCCGCAAACCGGCCTACTTCCTCTTCCTGATAACTGAAAACGGCATTATAAACACCTTTCTCACCCGTCTCGCGCGTTCGCCCGTAACCTGTATCCATTCCCGCAAGCGTCTGCAGCTCAAGAGCGAAATGTTCAATCACATGCCCGCCCCAAGTGCCTTCGTCAACCCGTTTCAAAAACCCGCCCGGCTCCTTATAACTGCACCCGTGCGATTGCAGAGACGGCAAAACCTCGACCATGCGGCCATAAAACCCCTCAAGCTTATCGGTCGGCATTTCCTCATATTCCTCGATATCGAGGCGCATGATGATCAGCTTTTTCCAATACCCGCTCCAGTAATTCGGCCCGCGGAGTGTTCTGATTTCGAGAATTTTCATAGGTATTTTTAGCGCAAGGCCGCAAAGGCACAAAGCCGCCAAAACGGATCGTTAGAAATTGCGTGCAAAATTGATAAATACCGCATTAATCGAACGCCTAATGCTTAAATTTCTTCTTTCGCGTCTCTGCGCCTTTGCGCCTTTGCGTTAAAATGTTCCTCGGCCAAATCGGGCAACAGAAATTCATTCGGCGGCGGGATCGGCTTTCGCTCGAAGTAATCGTAGATCAAACCGTCCTCCAGTATATGAAGCTGGACGCCGAATACGCTGAACGATTCGTTGTCGTCCACTTCCGCGATCTCGTTATAAGTGATCTTCGAGCCGTCTACGATTGTGATCGACCCCGAACCAAAAACCTCTAGATTTCCTTCCTTATCCAAAATGATCGCTGTATTTTCGTCAATACCGATGCCGAGATTATATGGATTATACGAAACCGCCGTAATCAACCGGCTGATCCGCCCGCGTTCCGTAAAATGCTGATCGATGATGATATTTTTCAAGAATCCCAAGCCCGGCGAAAACCGCACGCTGTTCTTATGCGGATGCGGCGCCGAATCTCCGCGAACGATCATCGAAGTGCTCATTCCCGCCGCACCGGCGCTCGTTCCGGCGAGCACGACGTCGGTTTCCGTTACCATGTGCCGAAGTTTCGCCGCAAAAGCCGTCCCGCCCAACAATGAAACCAGCCGCATCTGATCACCGCCGGTAATAAAAACGCCGGTCACGCCATCTAACAGCGCATTTACGTCCGCATCGAAAACATCCTGCCGCGAAGTCGCCCGCAAAACGCGCGGATTCGCCACACCCAGATTCCGAAATGCCTGCGTATAGACATCCGCCGCGAACTCCGGAAAATCCGAAGCGACCGGCACGATCAGCACTTCCGCCGATTTGTCGCCTGCAAGCTGCAGAAACTTCTTTAGTATCCGCCGCTCGTTATACTTGTCCTCGGCCCCGCCGATTACCAAAAGATGCCCGCCAATAATCTCGCGATCCGTCCGTTCAATCATTATTTACTATCCCGCTTGTGAATGTCATAAAACCGTAGCTTTAACTTATTGCAAACTCGCCATTTGGTCAAGAATCAGCGGCATTTCTTAATTTGATGTAAAATTTCATGCTAGAATATGATTGAGGTAAATTTATGCAAGCCGACGTAGCAGAAACAATTTTTGATATTGTAAAGGTCCTTCCAAAAACCAAGCAGGAAAGAGTCTTGGATTTGGTGATCGGGATGAAGGACGAGGAAAATTCGAGTATTAAAAACCTTTTGCAGGAGATTGAAAAGAGAGGTAAAGAGATTCCGGATGAAGCCTGGGCCGAAGTCCCCTCGGACGGTTCCGTTAATCACGACCACTATCTTTACGGCGCCAAGAAACGGAAATGAAAAGCATTTTCGTCGATACGCATTATCTCGTTGCGATCATCAATCGACTCGACCAATGGCACTCGCCCGCGATAAATACCGTAAATGAACTCGGCAATGCCGAACTCATCGTTACGGAAAGTGTTTTTATCGAGACTCTAAATTACTTCGCCGAGTTCCGTTCTGATATTAAGCACCACGCCGCAGACTCCATCGAAGGTTTTGCTAATAATCCAGCCGTCGAGGTTATTAAGCAAAACACGGAAACGCTGGCCAACGGAATAAACTTCTACAAATCCCGCCTCGACAAAGGCTACAGCCTGACCGACTGCATCTCAATGAACACCTGCCACAACCTCAACATCAAAGAAATCCTCACCCACGACCGCCATTTTGAACAAGAAGGTTTTAAGATCCTTTTGTGATTTCGACGTATAAATTTCATCAAATCGCTCGTTTACTCGTGTTAAATCTGTCGAAGAAATGATGCAAACCGATGTTGTTTGAGATATATGACTTCAGCCAGGCACAGCCAAAATCTTTAGAAAATTAAGCCACACAAAGATTGTCTGTTT
>JANMSP010000356.1:0-5162 GCA_031389475.1 Pyrinomonadaceae bacterium | reverse complement strand
TTTTCATCTCTTTTTTCCTGAATGCAGAAGCCCGCACGTTAGCAAGGGCGTATTCTGTAGTCAATCTATGTCGCCCTTACTAACGTTGGGGCTTCTGCATTAAATCGACTTAAATAACCTCCGGAGCAAGCGAAACGATTTTCATAAAATTCTTTTCGCGCAGTTCTCTCGCAACGGGACCGAATACACGCGTTCCCACGGGCGAACCGTCATCCTTAATAAGCACGGCGGCATTTTCGTCGAAGCGGATATACGTTCCGTCCTTTCGGCGGACTTCCTTACGCGTTCTAACGATTACGGCACTATAGACCTTGCCTTTTTTGGCGGTGCCGTCCGGTGCTGCTTCTTTAACGGTGACTTTGATCTTGTCGCCAAGTCTCGCGATCTTTGCGGTCGAACCGCCGATCGGGGCGATCATTTCAACCCGTTTCGCACCTGAATTATCCGCGACCGTCAACGAGGTCTGCATCTGAATCATAAATAACTCCGTTCGGAGTTCATTGAGTTTGTAGGGTTTGTAGAGTGCAAAGAGTTCTTCAACCCTATAACTCTGTTACCCTATTACTCTCCGAACTATCTTTCTGCTTTCTGAATAATCTCAACTACACGCCACCGCTTCCGTGCGGACATCGGGCGTGTTTCCACGATACGGACCTTATCTCCCGGTTTTGCACCGAGTTCGTCGTGGGCCATAAATTTCTTCCGCTTGCGAATATATTTGCGGTAAACCGGATGCTGCACGAGACGGTCAACACGGACCGTTACGGTCTTCGTCATTTTATCGGAAGCGACGACGCCGATCTTTTCGGCACGCTTTCCTTTATGAACCGGTTTTTCGTCCGGCGGACCTGTGACCGCGGAAACGAGAGCAGATGCCCCTGCCGAAATCGTACTCGCCACCGTTCCAACCGCCGAAGCGACCGTTTCAAAAATGCCGTCCACTATTGATGACTCGCCGCCTTCATCTTCAGCTTTTGCGGCCTTTTTAGCCGGTGCCTTCTTTGCCTTTTTCTCGGCCGGTGCATCGTCTGATCCTGCCGCGTCCTCAGCTTTTGCCTCGACCGCGACTTCTTCTTCAGCAACCGGAACTGCATCTTCAGCTTTCGCTTCGACCGTCATTTCTTCCGTCACTTCAGTTTCGCCCACCGCATCAACGTTTTCTTCGACTTCGTCTGTCTTCTTTTTTGCCATTTTACTTATCTCAAGCTACAGGGCTTGCCTCTATTTCGCTTCCGTTCCTCTTTCGCCGATTAAGGTGTAAACCCGAGCCAGCGTCTTTTTCTCGCGCCGGATGTCATTGACAACCTCGCCGCCGACGCCGAGCGTCTTCCTGAACTTCAGGCGAAAAAGCGACTCCTTTAATGCGTCTGCCTGGTCTTTTAGCTCTTCGGCGTTCATTTCCCGGAGCTGATCCATTGTTTCCTTGCGTTTCATAATCCTAAACTACGCCTCCTTCGAGGTCGGCTCGGGTGACGAATTTCGTCCTGAGCGGCAGCTTTTGAGCGGCAAGGCGAAACGCCTCGCGGGCCAAAGCCTCATCCACACCCTGCATCTCATAAAGCACACGGCCCGGTTTCACGGCCGCAACCCAATGATCGGGAGAGCCTTTACCACCACCACCGCGAGTTTCGGCCGGTTTCTTCGTGATCGGCTTATCGGGAAACATTCTGATCCAGATCTTGCCACCGCGTTTAACGTGACGCGTCATCGCGATACGAGCCGCTTCGATCTGGCGGTCGGTGATCCATCCCGCTTCCAATGTTTTAAGTCCGAAGTCACCAAAGTCGAGGTTGTCGCCACGCGTTGCCATCCCGCGATTGCGGCCTTTCTGAACTTTCCGGTGCTTTACCTTTTTCGGCTGTAACATAACTGTCTAACCCCTAAATCTTCTAACAGATTTCAAATTTTAAATTTGAGATTTCAAATTACGGCTCCTAATCGGAGTGGGAATTGGAAATCTAAACTATCGATCTCTTCTCGGCCCGCGATCGCCGCGATCTCCGCGTCCGCCGCGTCCCGCACCGCGCTCGACCTTCACTTCATTAACAGGATCGGAAGTCGTTCCGCGAGCCATCGCCGCGCTCGGATCAAGAATTTCTCCGCGATAGATCCAGACTTTGACTCCGATAATCCCGAATGTCGTTAATGCTTCGGCAAAACCGTAATCGATATCGGCTCTCAGCGTGTGCAGCGGAAGCCTTCCAACCAGCGACCATTCGGTACGGGCGATTTCCGCTCCGTTCAAACGGCCGGCGATCATAACCTTGATTCCCTGTGCTCCAAAACGCTGGCTTTCTTCCATCGTCTTCTTCATCGCACGGCGGAAAGCAATTCGCTTTTCAAGCTGCTGGGCGATCTTCTCCGCCTGCAACTGAGCGTTCAATTCCGGATGGCGAATCTCCTGGATCGAGATCAAAACTTCGCGGCCCGTTTTCTTTGACAGATCTTCACGGAGTTTTTCGATCTCCGAACCTTTGCGGCCGATGATGATTCCGGGACGCGAAGTGTAAATAATGATCTTCAATCGGGTTGCCGCACGTTCGATATCGATATGCGAAACACCGCCGCCGGCAAAGCGCCTTTTGAGGTCGCGTTTGAGTTCGAGATCTTCCGCCAGGAACTTCGCAAAATCCTGCTTGGCGTACCAATGCGAGTGCCAGTCTTTGTTATATCCGACCCTGAATCCGTAAGGATGAACTTTCTGTCCCATATAAAAACCTTATTACTGTCTTTCCAGATCCTCGTTAATTTTCTGTTGAGCTTCGTCAGCCGGTTGAGTTTCGTTCATTTCAGCAGGTGTCTGCGAAGCAACATTTTTAGCATCCGCGATTTCGCCTTCGCTTTTCGCTTCGACCTTATCGGCAATTTCATTCGGAGTCGCGGTATCCACGATTTCTTCCGACGATTGCTCGACTATCGGCTGATCTAACTCCGACATTTTCGCGGACGTTACCGTAGCCGCTTTTTTCGGAGCCTTCGCTTTAACCTCGGCGCCTTCAGCATTTTTCGCCGCCAATCTCGCCGCACGCCCTTCCGCTGCTCTCGCCGCTTTTTCATCTGTCGGCGGGGCTTCGCTGGTTACATGAATCGTGATGTGGCAATAATGACGCTGCTCGCGATATGCACGTCCCTGCGGAGCCGGGCGAACACGCCTGCGGTTCTTGGTCGGGCCCATGTCGATAAAACAGGTGTCGATCCACAATCCATCAGGATCGATCGCGATGTTCTGCTGTTCCGCGAGATAAGTCGCGTTGGCGATCGCCGAACTCAGGCATTTCGAGATCGGCAGAGCCGCACGTTTATTCGTAAATTTTAGGATCGACAATGCCTGTGCCACATTGCGCCCGCGGATCAGATCGATCACAAGCCTGGCCTTACGCGGCGAACCCTTCAGATGTCTTAATTTTGCTATCGCTTCCATAATCAGTTGTCAGTTATCAGTTGTCGGTTGTCAGCTGCGTACGGCGTTTCTTCAAACTGACCGCTGACAACTGACCACTGACTACTTCCTCTTAGCCATTTTCTCCGCTTTCGTTCCCGGGTGGCCTTTGAACATTCTCGTCGGCGAAAATTCACCGAGCTTGTGGCCGACCATATTTTCCGTTACAAAAACCGGAATGTGGCGTTTGCCATTGTGAACTCCGAAGGTCAGGCCGACCATATCCGGCGAGATCGTCGAGCGTCGCGACCACGTTTTGATCGCGGGCGGCTTCTTTCCGCCATCCAGAATTCGCTGCAGTGTCTTCGCGACACTTAAATCGATAAACGGTCCTTTTTTTAATGAACGAGGCATAATCTTTCTAGTGGTGAGTGGTTAGCGGTAAACGGTGAGATTTCTTCTCACTTACCACTCACCACTCACAATTCATCACTTCCTTCTGCGGTCCTTCACGATCATATTGCTCGTGCGTTTATTGCGTCGCGTCTTGTATCCGCGTGTCGGCTGGCCCCAAGGCGTTACCGGATTACGTCCGCCCGACGTTTTACCTTCACCACCACCGTGCGGGTGATCGACCGGATTCATCGCGACTCCGCGAACTTTCGGGCGTCTTCCCATCCAGCGTGACCGGCCAGCTTTACCGAGCGAAACATTTTCGTGCTCGGTGTTGCCGACCTGTCCGACAGTCGCCATACAAACAACCGGAACTCTGCGTGTTTCACCCGAAGGCATTCTGAGCTGTGCATAATCACCGTCTTTCGCGACGATCTGTGCAAAACCGCCGGCCGAGCGAACCATCTGGCCGCCTTTTCCCGGACGAAGCTCGATGTTGTGAACTTCGGTTCCGAGCGGGATATTCTTGATCGGTAGAGCATTTCCCGGCAGAATATCTGCTTCAGGGCCGCTTAACAGCATCATGTCAACCTTCAATCCGACCGGAGCGATAATGTATCGCTTCTCACCGTCGAGGTACGAGATCAGGGCGATGTGCGCCGAGCGGTTCGGATCGTACTCGATTTGTGCAACGCGTCCTGGAATTCCGGCTTTATCGCGTTTGAAATCGATGATGCGGTAATGCCGCTTATGGCCTCCGCCGCGACGGCGGATCGTGATGCGTCCGTCGTTATTGCGTCCCGAAATTCTTTTCTTCGGCTCCAGCAGCGACTTTTCAGGCACCGCGTTCGGAGTCAGTTCATCACGCGTCAGATACGTCTGGTATCGTCTCGCGGGCGAAGTCGGTTTTAATCTCTTAATTCCCATAACCAGTTATCGGTTGTCGGTTGTCGGTTGTCGGTTGCTCTTTCTTTACTAGCCACTAACCACTGACCACTGACCACTTTCCTTAAATCGCTTCCGCGTAATCGACCAGCGGTTCGCCTTTCTTCAAAGTAACGTAAGCCTTTTTCCAGCTTGCCCGGCGTCCTTCGTGACGGCCGCGTTTCTTCATTTTGCCTTCGTATTGAACTGTGCGGACCTTAGCGACCTTCACATTAAAGATCTCTTCGATTGCTGCACGAATCTCAGGCTTCGCGGCTTTTTTATCCACGCGAAACGTCAAAACCTGTCCGGCAACGCGTCCGCTGTCTTCGTCGCTCGATTCTTCTTTAAGAATCATCGAGCATCTTGGTCAACCACGCGCAGTAGGCTACAGCTTCGGGCCAGTTGACGTAGCGCACGGGCCGGTTGTCCGGGTCGCGCAGCGCGTCCGCGTCGCCAAGCTCGG
>JANMSP010000316.1:0-11939 GCA_031389475.1 Pyrinomonadaceae bacterium | reverse complement strand
GGTTCCCGGAGGGCCCATCATCAAAACGCCCTTCGGAATCTTGCCGCCGAGCTTTTGAAATTTTTGCGGGTCTTTTAAAAATTCGATGATCTCCGAAAGTTCTTCCTTCGGCTCTTCAACACCGGCAACGTCTTTGAACGTTATACGTTTTTGTTGGTTGTTGAGCAATTTCGCTTTGGATTTACCAAAACTCAAAGCTTTATTTCCACCGGCCTGCATTTGGCGAAGCGTGAAAACCAGGAATCCGATAAGCAGCAAAAACGGCAGAAGCTGGATCAATATCAGCCAGCCGAATCCGCTCGAAGCCGATTCGAGATTGACTTTCGTGCCGGTTTCGGTCGCGGCGGCGTAGATCTGGTCGCGGGTCGAATCGCTTGTATCAAGTGCTGCGACGAATTTAGCGTCGCTCTTATCGATCAATTCAAGCGAACTTGCCTTGACGGTAATTTCCTTGATGTCTTTATTTCTAAGCTGGGTAAGAGCGGCGTCAAACGACAATTCGCCCGCCGGTTTCGTCTGCTTTCCTTGCAGGAACCAGACAAAGACGAGAGCGCTCGAAATGATCATCAGCCACAATAAAATCTGTTTTACTTTAGAACTCAATTTATAGCCTCCAATTGAACTTCCATCTTACAAGAAGTTTTACCAATGCCATATGATGAAAAATTCCATCCGCACGTTGTTCTCAAAGCTTTCGCGGCCAGCTTTTCGAGCGTCAACCTTTGATTGTAATTCGGCGGTTTTCATTTATCAACCTTTATATTCGTAAACACTAATTTTCCATCCTGTTTTACCACCGTTTCGCCGTTCGGCAGTTCGACGGTGCGGCCGCTTTTGCGGCTTAATACCAAACGTTCGATGGCTTCTATATGTTTCAGTTCCAAAGAACGCAAGTTTCCACGATTATGTCTGAGCCATATGCGCAAGGCGCGGTAGAGATCGGGTTGCGGAAGGGATTTGAGGAGTTTGACGGTTAATTCACGGTCGGCAAAGAAATTTTCGTCAATATCGCGAGCGGAAGAAAGGGATAAAGGAAATGTTTCGGATTCTTCATTTATCCTTTCGCCTTTATCCTTTATCCTTTCAAAGAACTCAGTCGCTATCGCTCCCGGTACTGACTCGGCAACCGATGCCGGCAACATTAAACTTGCCGTCTTTGCTAGAGTTTCAATAATTTTCGGATTAAAATCGATGAGCATTGGGATGAGCATCTTTCTAATGCGGACGCGGCGGAAGGCCATGTCCTCATTCATGGTGTCGTAACGGAACTCGACCTCGCTTTCGCGGCAGAAATTTTCGGTATCGATGCGTTTCGCCCAATTCAGGAGTGGCCGGATAAGAAGAGGTTCAAAGTTCAAAGTATCAGGTTTCAGGCCCTCTTCTTCCGGCTTGAAACCTGAAACCTGAAACTTGAAACTTCTGACAGCCTTCATACCCGAAAGGCCATCGAGGCCGCTGCCCCGGATCAAATTAATCAGGAATGTCTCGGCCTGATCATTCATTGTGTGAGCGGTGAGTACACCATACGCTTTCAAGTTTTCAGCCGTTTCAGCGAGAAATGCGTAGCGTGCATTTCGGGCATTTTGTTCAAGGTTGCCTTCTTTTGGAATTTTTCCGTGGCCGACAGCGAGTTCAAAGCCGAGTTTTGTGGTTAGCTGCTTGACGAAGTCTTCGTCTGCGTCACTTTCCGGACCGCGCAGGTTGTGGTTGAAATGGGCGACAATAAAACGGAGGTCGAGCTTTTTTCTTTTCTTCAAATCATGCAGTGCCGCCAAAAGGCTAATCGAATCGGCACCACCTGAAACGGCGACGATGAATGTTTGGCCTGAAAAAGAAAGTTCGAGCTTTCTCCATTCGGTTATCAGATTAAGGACGAATTTATGCATTAAAAGTGATGGCCGCAAGAAGGAACAGAAAGCGCAAAAAAATTCAAACGACTGGAGCGCAAGCGTCCCGCTTACGAGCGAGTCTTCGAAGCGAATGCATTTTTTGCATCCAAACGGTTTTCGCGGCAACGTAACGCGTTAGGGGACTTCGCGGGCAAGCGGGACGCACGCGCTCCGGTCGGCGATTTCATTTTGCGTTAACCGATTCTTTTCTCCGCTACCCTCAATGCGGCTTCGACCACTTTCGGCGCTGTTCCGCCGATTTGCGACTTACTTGCCAGCGTATGTTCGAGGCTCAACGCTGTGTAAACATCATTTTCGATCTCGCCGGAGACTTTCGCAAAATCTTCGAGGCTTAGCTCGTTTAATTCCTTGCCTTGCTCAATTGCATCCAGCACAATTCTTCCCACGGCATCATGAGCGATGCGGAACGGAACGCCTTTTTTGACTAGATAATCGGCAATTTCGGTGGCATTCAGATAGCCTTTCGTCGCTGCTTCGCGGGTGACGGTTTCGTTGACGGTCAGATTATCCAGGACGATCGTGGCCACATTTAAACATGTTTTCACCGTGTCAACACAATCGAAAACAGCTTCCTTGTCTTCCTGCATATCCTTATTATATGCAAGCGGAAGGCCTTTGAGTGTGGCGAGTAAGGCCGTTTGATGGCCGAAAACGCGGCCGGCTTTTCCGCGGATCAATTCCAAGGCGTCAGGATTTTTCTTCTGCGGCATCAGGCTCGAACCCGTAGAAACTGCGTCGCTCAAAGTGATAAATCCGAATTCGGTGGTCGCATAAATAATCAGGTCTTCTGCCATTCTCGAAAGATGAACCATGATGAGCGAGCACGCACCGGCGAATTCGACGGCGAAATCACGGTCGGAAACGGCATCGAGGCTGTTATTTGCGACGCCTTCAAAGCCGAGTTCCAGCGCAACCGCTTCGCGGTCGATGTTAAAGCTTGTTCCAGCAAGAGCGGCAGAGCCGAGCGGCAAAATATTGACGCGGGCTTTTATTTCTTCAAACCGTTCGAGATCACGCGCGAGCATTTCAAAATAAGCAAGGCACCAATGTGCCCATAAAATCGGCTGTGCCCGCTGCATATGCGTGTAGCCAGGCAAAACGGCGTCTTTATGGCGTTCGGCAACGGCGACCAGCGCTTGTTGCAGATATCTAACAACATCCGATATAACGTCGATCTCTTCGCGCAGCCATAAGCGGAAGGCCGTCGCGACCTGATCGTTGCGGCTGCGGCCGGTGTGAAGCTTTTTGCCCGTGTCCCCAATTAGCTCGACCAGTTTCGATTCGATGAATGAATGTACATCCTCGGCATCAGAATTGCCAAAAAAAGCACTGTATTTTTCGGCTTGTCCGAGCAGATCGAGCAAGGCTTCCTTTATCGCAGCCACTTCGCCATTCACGAGAACACCCGCGGTGAGCAGGCCGTTCGCGTGGGCGATGCTCGCGTGAATATCGGCGCGGAAAAGTCGCCTGTCGAAGCCGAAGGAATTATTGAACGCGGCGAATGTTTTATCCGGTTTTCCGTTGAATCTACCACCCCACAGGTTTTTAGTTTCCATCACTTTATTTTTTTGGCATTTTCGAGCAGAAACGCGACGGTTACGAACCGTGCACCGCTGGACAAGGGCCCGCTCGTAAACACTCGCGTTTTCTGTCCGGGATAGTATATCCACTTTCACTTCGAGCCATTCGCGAATTATACCTGAAATAACGACTAAGCCGTTTCGGATTTTGTTAAATGTTGCTATTTTTGTTAGATCGTGAAAAAAATAAACAAAATAATTCTGGCTTATTCGGGCGGACTTGACACCTCGGCGATGCTGCTGTGGCTAAAGGAAACTTATAGTTGCGAGGTCGTATGCTACTGCGCCGATGTCGGACAGGGCGAGGAACTATCGGGACTCGACGAGAAGGCGAAGGCGACCGGTGCTTCGAAGCTGTATGTCGAGGATCTGCGCGAAGAGTTCGTAAAGGATTTCGTCTGGACGGCTGTCAAGGCAAATGCTTTATACGAAGGCGTTTATCTACTCGGAACTTCGCTCGCGAGGCCGGTGATCGCGAAACGGCAAATCGAGATAGCTCGGATCGAAAATGCCGATGCCGTCGCTCACGGAGCTACCGGCAAGGGCAATGACCAGGTGCGTTTCGAACTGACTTACTACGCTTTGCAGCCTGATATAAAGGTCATCGCACCGTGGCGCGAATGGGAATTCAAAGGCCGGGCCGATCTTATCGCCTATTGCGAAAAACATGGCATTCCGGTAACGGCGACGACGGCCAAGCCCTATTCGATGGACCGCAATCTGATGCACGTTTCCTACGAGGGCGGAATATTGGAAGACCCTTGGGCTGCTCCGCCGGAAGATATTTTTCTGATGTCGAAATCGCCGGAAAATGCGAAAGATATAGCTGAAGAAATAGTTTTATCGTTTGAGAACGGCGAGCCGATTGCGATCGACGGCGAAAGATACGGTGCGGTCGATTTGCTGACAAAGCTTAATTTCCTCGGCGGCGAGCATGGCATCGGCCGCGTCGATCTGGTGGAAAACCGTTTTGTCGGGATGAAATCACGCGGCGTTTATGAAACGCCGGGCGTGACGATCCTGCAGGCGGCCCACCGGGCGCTCGAATCGATCACGATGGACCGCGAGGTGATGCGCCTGCGAGATTCGCTTGGCGTGAAGTTCGCCGAATCGGTTTATTATGGTTTTTGGTTTGCCCCGGAATTCGAAATATTAAAATCGATGATAGAGCAGACGCAGGCAAATGTCACCGGCGATGTGCGTCTGAAATTGTATAAGGGAAATGTAACGATCATGGGCCGGAAATCGCCGTATTCTCTATATAATGGGCGTGTTGTAACCTTTGAAGATGATGCCGGGGCTTACGATCAGCATGATGCTGAAGGATTTATTAAATTGCAGGCGCTGCGGCTACGGCTGCGCCAGATGGATTAAAGTCAGGATAACTATATGAACGTGCCCTTTTCCTATGACGTTTTGGAGTACCCGAGCAAATTTTTTCTGCAAACGCATCCTGACCGCCTGGCTTCCCTCGCGACGCTGTTAGGGATGACGCCGCATCCGGTTGAAAATTGCCGTGTGCTCGAATTGGGTTGCGGTAATGGCAGCAATCTGATTTCGCACGCCTTCGGACTTCCGGACGCAGCGTTCATCGGTATCGATCTTGGCGAGAAACACATCGTGGAAGCCAAGCGGTCGGCGGCAGAATTAGGGCTTTCGAATATCGAGTTTCACAATCTCGACCTTATGGACCTTTCAGCCGCCGATTTCGGGAAGTTTGATTACATAACGGCACACGGCCTATTCTCGTGGGTGCCGGAGGCTGTCCGCGTCCGAACGCTCACCCTTTTCCGTGAAATGCTCAAAGAAAACGGAATCGGCTATATAAGCTATAGTGCATTTCCGGGAGCTCACCATCGCCAAATGGTGCAGGAAATAATGCGTTTCCATACCCGCGATGTTTCGGAACCGGCGGAAAAGGTTGAAAAGGCGATTTCGTTTTTGGGCTTTCTTACCGAAAACACTTCCGAACGCGATGTCTTCCAGCGCATTCTGCATCACGATCTCCAACGTCATAACAATCACGATCCGGCAGACATTTTTCACGATGATCTTTCGGATATGAACCGGGCATACTATTTTCATGAGTTTGCCACGCTTCTGAGCGATGCGGGCCTGCAATATCTTGCCGAGGCCGAACTTCATGCGATGGGAACGCACGGACTTTCCGCCGATGCAAAGGCATTTATCGAGTCCGTTACCGATATTGTTGAAAAAGAACAGTATCTAGATTTTCTGCGGGGCCGCATTTTTCGGCAGACGCTATTTTGTCATAAGGAAATCGATCTTCGACGCGACCCTTTGCCTGATGTTATCGACAAATTCCTGTTTGCGTCCTCGGTAGAGCCGCAATCCACCAATCCTGAACTGGCAAGTAAAAAAGTAGAAAAGTTTATAGGCTTTAAGGGTATCGGTATTGAGATCGATCAACCTTTGGCAAAAGCGGCGCTCTTCTACCTTGGCTCGGTTTGGGGACGACGCGTGAAGTTTGCAGAGTTGATCGTCAATGCCCGCGCACTGCTTGAGGAGCAAGGCTTTTCAACTGATGATTGGGATGAACAGATAGAGACCTGCCGTAAAATACTCCTGCAGATCTGTCTCGGCACGAACCTCGTCGAAATGCATGTTTCGGAAGCCGGGCCTCTCACTGAAGTGAGTTTAAGACCTGAGGTGAACGCCCTCTCAAGGTGGCAGCTCAAAAACGCGGACAATGTTCTGACGCGGCTAAATATCGATATGAAAATCGAGGACGCCGTCTCGCGCCACTTGCTCGAACTTTTGGATGGAACTCGAAATAAGCTGCAACTACTCCCGGCGATGAAGGATTTTATTCGCAAAACCGATGGTATCGAAGATAAATCAGGGTTGTTGAACGACCTGCCCGGATGGCTGGACGAAAGCCTGACAAAACTTGCCTGCCTTGGGTTATTTAAATCCTAGTGCCGTTTAACCTAAATAACTGTATGAACATTTTCGCCGCAAATTACACGAATCACACAAATAAAAGAAAACCGATTAGTGTCATTCGTGTAATTCGTGTCTAATATTCCAAAAACTTTGGTTATATAGCACTAGATTGCCGTCCTGCTTTGTTTGCGCAGAACCAGCCGAAATGGAAAATGGCGTTCGACACGATAGCCGCTCCACCCGGACCGTTCGGCCAAAACTTTTAATTCATTCGGCCGGAACGCGCGGAGAATGGAGAGCGAGCCATCCTGCCTCACAAGGGGCGAAATACGAAAAACAACACAGAAGATCTTGTATGCGGCGTATGCAAGCGGATGTCGGTGGAGATCGATGATATAAAGACCGCGGCAGGTAATGCGATCCATTTCGCCAATTATCTTTACAATATCGTCATCGTTTAGATGATGCGTAAACAGCGAGCAAATGGCGTAATCAAAAGCGTTATCCGCAAATGGCAGGCTCAATGCATTTCCGCGAACGGATGATATTCCGGAGAAATCGGACGAATCCTCAAGTATGGCCCTGGCAGAACGTTCGTTTAATTCGATGCCCGCAAGCATCGGTTCGCTTCCGGTGCGCCCGGCGAATTCCGCGATAGCGCGAAGCATCTCGCCGGAACCCGCGCCGACGTCGAGCACACTAAAATTCGCAAGCCCGTCGCGCTTAATATCGCGGAAAAGCGTTCTTCGCAGGGCCCGCAGATCACCGGTGAAGCGGTTGATAAATTTTATCTCGCCCAAGAACCGGTCGTATTCATCATCGGTATAATCGCCGGTATCGATGCGTTCCAGTTTTTCGCTGCGCTTTGCAAACATCTTTAGGAGAATAGCAGGAAAGAAAGGAATTGCCGTAAAAAGACACAGAAAGCTCAAAAGAAGAAATCAAGATTTTATTCTGAATTTCTTTTTTTGAGCTTTCTGTGCCTTTTTGCGGCTAACTATTCCTAACCCAAAAATCCCTTAAACTTGGCTGGGCTCGCTGAATACTTAGGGAAGAGTGTGGCGAGGTCTTTGCCACCTAAATGCTTATACGCGGCCTCGGCAAAAACATCGCGGAAATCGGTGGTGACGGCAAGATCGCGGCCTTCGTTCAGCTGATCAGGCTTTAAGCCCTTCCAGTCGCCATAAACCTTTCCGCCTTTGACAGTATTTCCGAGAATCAGCATGGCGTTGCCGTGGCCGTGGTCGGTGCCGCGCGAACCGTTTTCGCCGGCCGTGCGACCGAATTCGGACATTGTTATCAATACTACATCGTCCATCCGCTTTCCGAGGTCGCTGCCGAATGCAGCGATCGAATTTGCAAAATCACGAAGTAAATTCGCAAGCTGTCCGCGCGGACCGCCTTCATTAATATGCGTGTCCCAACCACCAACCTCCGCGAAGGCTGCTTCGAGGCCGACGCCGGCTTTGATAAGTTGCGCAATCTGCATTAACGAACGTCCAAGCTGCGAATTCGGATAAACGGCGCCGTTTTCCGGTTTGTACTGTGCCGGATTTGCTTCCTTTAAGTAATTTACCGCTTCGAATGTTTCCTTGCCCGTTTCATTGAGAGTGTCCTTTACGTTTTGCTCGTAAACTTCCTCAAAACCACCTTTGATGTTCTGAGTATAAATTCCGGCTTTGATCGCAAAATCGGCAAGGTTCGTCATCGCCACAGACGGCGCCCGACCGTAGAGCGAACGCGGCAGTTGCTGCGTCATCGAAACAGCACGGAACGGCGAATCGTCTTTCCCGGCCGTGACCTGCATCGTGCGGTTCAGCCATCCGTCCTTTGTGCTTTTGATACCCGGCGTGCCCGATTCCATATAATCCTGAGCGTCGAAATGCGAACGTGTGTTTTCCGGCGAACCGACCGAATGGACAACCGCAAGCTGTTTCGACTGCCAGAATTTCTCAAGCGTTTTCATAGCCGGGTGCAGGCCGAAATAACCGTCGAGATTTACCGCGCCTTCCGCCGTTCCCGGTTTTTGAATCGCGATATTCGGACGCAGATTGTAATATTCACTATCGCCGAACGGTACAATCATATTCAAACCATCGACCGCTCCACGCTGAAAAATCGTCACGAGCACTTTTTTCTTGCCGGAGCCGTTTCGCGCCGTCTGAGCATTCGCAAACTGCCGCAAGAAATCCGGAGCCGCCGCCATCAGCCCGAAACTCGCCAAGCTTATACCGCTTGTTTTCAGAAAAAAACGTCTGTCCATAATTACCTCGGATAATGTAAACCGCGTTTGCGGCTACATACTAAGACGCGGAAATTTGCGGTTTAGTCGCTTTTTTTGGAACTGAGTCTTAAACAAGATTCCTCGATCAACGCCTTTCATCAGCATGAATTACTCTTGCGCCCAGGATGTTGGTATTGACAATAATTCCGTTCCGAGTAAAGTTATCCAATGCCCTACCTAATTGCTCTCATTGTCGTTTTAGTGATAGCCGCTTCCGGCATTCGAATAGCTCAGGAATATCAGCGGGCCGTGGTGTTTCGCCTTGGCCGGTTTATCGCGATTAAAGGTCCGGGCATTTATTATCTTATTCCGCTGATCGACCGGCAGCAGAAGGTCGATCAACGCACAACTACCGTTAATCTCGAACAGCAGGAAACGATTACCAAAGACAGCGTTACCATCAAAGTAAACGCAGTTCTGTGGTTTCGTATTGTTGATGCGTCAAAAGCGATTCTGGAAGTTGCCGCCTATGATCAGGCTGTTTACCAATTTTCGGTTACGGCTTTGCGAAACATTATCGGCCAACATTCACTAGATGAGGTTTTGAAAGGCCGCGAACAAATTAATCAAACACTGCAATCGATTGTCGATACAACGACGCAGCCGTGGGGTATCAAGATCGAAATGGTCGAAATGAAGGATGTTGAGATTCCCGAATCGATGCAGCGTGCAATGGCCCGCGAAGCAGAAGCGATCCGCGAAAAACGCGCCCGTATCGTCAAAGCCGAAGCCGAGCTCGAAGCCTCGATAAAACTCACGCAAGGAGCCAAACAGATGGAGGAAAGCCCGATCGCCCTCGAACTGCGGCGCATGCAGATGCTTTCCGAAATAGGCATCGATAATAATACGACCACGATCATTATGATCCCTTCCGAATTCAGCGATGCCGCCAGAATGCTTTCGAAAACACCGGGGAAGTAGAACAGGCTGCCGAGCTTGTTCATTCTTAAGAATCGGCAGGCTTCGCAGCCTACCGTACTTAATCTATAAAAATTTCATCGACAAATATAAAGGCATCTTCGCCCGCGCCCGGATGCCAGGCCGGAATTTTGCCTGGATTGTACGCCTTCACGCGCACATAGCGTGCCTTTACAGGCGAAATATCCTGCATATAATCTCGGATCGTGTGCGTCATATCTTCGGGTGAAACATCGGTTTTGATCTCCGCAACCTTGAAGTAATTCACACTATCGTTCGAGACTTCAAACTCAATTCGCGTAGGCATCCAAATCCACGACCGGGCAACCTGCAAAAATCCGCCGCCAACACGTTTTATTTCCGTTGTTTTTTGCAAGTCGATTACCGCAACCAAATCCTGCGGCTGGTAGCCTTGCCATTCGCCCGAAGCAAAATTGACCGTCCCGCGAATACCGTCAATCAAACCACCGTCACCGCCGCCGGTGTATTGGCGGTTGTATGTTGAAGCGATCTTTACCGTCCAATCGTTTGGCTTTTTATGGAATGTGGCTTCCGCGATCAGACTCCGCATACCTTTGTGGAATGCGGCAGCCTTGGTTATCGTCACTTCATCGTCTTGGCTAAGCCGTAACGGAACGATAAAAGGTTTTGATTTATTAGTCGGCTCGCTCCCGTCCAGCGTGTAAAAGATTTCCGCATCCGGTGTGGCAGTCCGCATAAAGATGTGCGATCTGGTAGCCTCAATTCGAGGAACCGCCACTGAGTCGATTGAATTACCGGTTTTCGGTGTTTCAACAAAAGCGGTGGTCACTGGCTTATCGGTCATTGTAAATTCGAGCACGCCGCCATTCATTACATCATCATGTTTTAAAGACGGCGTTCGCAGCGATACACCGTTAAGTTTTGCGTTCTGGATATAAAAATTCCTGCCGGAAACATTTGATGCCCGTACAGTAAATGTTTTGCCATTTTCGAGCCGATATTTCACTTCCGGAAACAAAGGTGTGCCGATCATATATTCCGGCGAGCCGGGAGTTACCGGATAAAACCCGCTTGCGCTCATTACGAACCAGGCCGACATTTGGCCGCAGTCCTCATTACCGATCAGGCCGTCAGGGGAGTTTTTGTAGAACTTATCCATTATCTTTCGCACATACGTTTGTGTCTTCCACGGCAGGCCGGCGTGATTGAAAAGGTAAGGAATATGGTGCGAAGGCTCGTTGCCGTGAGCGTATTGGCCGATCAACCCGGTAATATCGGGTTGTTCGCGGCCTGAGAGTTTCTGATTAGTCGTAAAAAGCTCGTCCAGTTTCGCCGCAAAGTGATCGCGGCCACCCATTAACTCCGTCAATTGCGTCACGTCGTGCGGAACGAAGAATGAATACTGCCAAGAATTGCCCTCGGTGAAACTGAATGTCACTTCATTCGGAGCAAAAGGCCTAACAAATCCTCCGTTCTTTTTTGGTACAAAGAAACCCAGCCTGGAATCGAAAAGATTTTCGAAATATCGGGAACGAGTACTATATTTATTGTAATCTTCCTTTTTTGAAGAAAAGTCTTCATAGATACTGCGTTTTGCCGGATCGGGATCTTCGGCCATTCCGTGGGCAGCGAGATATTCTTTCGGCGATGCGGTACGAGTGAAGTCCGACATAAAGTGGTTAGCCATCTGCGCTATGCACCAATCGTTGTAGGCGTATTCGAGCGTTTTCGAGACCGATTCCTGCTCATCTTCCATTGAGATGTAGCCGCGTTTTTTGTAGGCGGCGAGGCCGAAATGGTCGAGCTCGGCGGAGTGTTTTGAAGCGGCGTAGGCTTTTTCGTAGTCGAATCCTTTGATGCCCTTTGCCATGGCATCGGCGATCACCGAAACGGCGTGATATCCGATCATCGTGTCTGTTTCCTCACCCCAAAGCTCCCAAACCGGCAGCCGCCCGCCCTGCTCGTATTGGCGGATAAAGGTATTTATGAAATCGACGGTGCGCTTCTGGTCGATGATCGTATAAAGCGGATGAGCCGCCCGGAACGTGTCCCAGAGGGAGAAGACAGTATACTGTTCGGATTTGCGATCTTGCCCATCGCCGAGCGGAAAAGCTGTGCTTTTCCGTGCTGCTCGCTTATCGGCCTCGCGGCTCTGCCGCCCGTCCCCAGCGGCGGCGGAGCCGCTGGGAGAAATAGGAGCTTTCGGCGAAGCAGAGCTTCGCCGCTCGGCAAGTGGAACTGACTGCCGCCCTGGTACACGAACCTCCTCCAGAGTCCCGACGCGATGCCTGCCGCGTGGAAGCTCGCCGTGACCGGCGAGGGCGGCGCTGCGAAGGCCGAGTACAAACTCACGCGCGG
>JANMSP010000261.1:0-6537 GCA_031389475.1 Pyrinomonadaceae bacterium | reverse complement strand
CTCCCTAACGGTCAGGCTTCCGCAAATAATGATCTAAACTTTTTACAACCTGCCGTCGTTTAATTCATCAAATATCTATATTTGAACAATTTGCAATATCTTCTTAAACTTAATCTATGGCAAAGAAAAAAGATGACGCGGAAGGCGAATCGACCGCGGTGACAAAGAGTTTGTTCGTTCGCTGCCGATACTGCGGACAGAAGAACGCGGTCCAGGCGAATTACGAAAATAATTCGGCGAAGTGCGGTAAATGTAAGCTGCCGCTCTCAAACCAACCGCATAAAAAGTTTGCCGACCTTAGCAAACACGAATATATTCATCCGCTCGATAGCAAAGCCCTCGCGGCCTTGCGTGCGATACCGGGCATCGATACCGCGCTCAAGAAATTACTTGCTGTAACCGGCGAATCGGCGATCCGTGTGATGTTTATGGCTAGTGCCGTCAAGGTCACGCCCAAACAATGCCCGGACATACACGCCAAATTGCAGATCGCCTGCACGACGCTCGGCGTGGACATGCCGGATATGTTCATTCAGCAGAATCCGATGGTCAACGCCTTCACAGGCGGTGTAGAGAAACCGGTGATCGTGCTGCATTCTGCGCTTCTCGAACGCCTTTCAGATGAAGAAACGCTCGCCGTCATCGCCCACGAAGTCGGCCACATTCATGCCGAGCACGTATTGTACCTGACGGCCGCCAGATTGATGGAAGCACTGGCAAACCTATCGGTCGGCAAACTGATTCCCGGCTCCGAGATCGTTAAATTCATCATCTCCGCCGGAATCGGCAGTGCACTCCTCGCATGGTCACGCCGTGCGGAACTTTCGTGCGACCGTGCGGCGATGCTTGTGGTTCAGGATCCGCACATTATCGGCCGGACGATGATGAAACTTGCCGGCGGCACCTTCGCGTCGAAGATGGATTACGATCAGTTCCTCGAACAGGCCCGCGAATTTCAAAAGAATTATGACGAGAAAGGACTCGACAAATTCTGGGCCGACATAATAAACGCCGGCCTCTCGCACCCATTCCCGATTTGGCGCGTCTCGGAGATTCTGAAGTGGGTCGAAGACGGGCAGTTCAAGGATTTGATGGAGAAGAAGTAAATCCTGGGCAGAAGCCCGACCGTCAGGGAGGGCTTTCTTATCGTTTACGCTAAAGAAAGCCCTTCCTAACGGTCAGGCTTCTGCCAGCTAGATCGCTTTCACGCTCCTGCGGTCTTGACGATGAAATTTACTGCGTCTTGCGGGGAATCGGTGAGGTGGATTAGGCCAAGGTCTTCGGGGTTGATGTATTTTTCGTTGAGCATGGTGGACGTAATCCATTGCAGCATGCCCTGCCAGTATTGCGAGCCAAAGAGGACGACTGGGAAGTTACGGATCTTGCGTGTTTGGATCAGGGTTAATGCTTCGAAAAGCTCATCCATCGTGCCGAAGCCGCCGGGAAAAATGATGTAGGCGTTGCTGTATTTGATGAACATCGTCTTGCGGACCATGAAATATTTAAACGTCAGCGATTTTGTAAGATAAGGGTTGGGCTGCTGCTCAAACGGGAGCTCGATGTTGCAGCCGACCGAGACTTTGCCGGCCTCGAACGCTCCTTTGTTTGCCGCTTCCATGATTCCCGGGCCGCCGCCGGTGATGATCTCGAACTTGGCTTCGGCCAATAGCTGGGCGGTTTTCCGCGCCGCTTCGTACATCGGATCGTCCGGATGCGTGCGGGCCGAGCCGAAGATCGACACGCCGCGCGTGATCGCCGCCAGATCGTCGAATCCGCCGACGAATTCGCCCATGATGCGGAAAACGCGCCAGGAATCGGACGTTTTGTAATCGTCTTCCGGTTCGGGAGAGCGCAGCAGTATCTCGTCATCGGTCAATCGCCAGTATTCCGGGACTTTTTCCAAATCTATTGCCTCGGCCACGGTCTCCGGTTCATGCGGCGCTGAGTTGTTTTTACGTTTTTTTGGTTTATTTGCGTCTGTTTCAGCCATAAAAGGGTTTTAGGGTTAAGGGGTTATGAGAGTTCATAGAGTGGAAAAAGTTTAAGAGCTAAAAAACGACAAGTGATACTCGGTAAAGGTAAGAAGATTAATGACTCTCAAAACCCTACAAACTCTTCTAACTCTATAAACTCATACTCCCATGATATTGTATCCGCAATCGACGTAGATCGTTTCGCCGGTGATGCCGGAGGACATGTCGCTGACGAGGAAAAGGGCGGTGTTGCCGACTTCGCTGGCCTGGACGTTGCGTTTGAGCGGCGAGCGTTCGCCGACGTAGCTGAGCAGCGAACCCATATTTTTTACGCCGCGCGCACTTAAAGTATTAAGCGGCCCGGCGCTGATGGCGTTGACGCGAATATTCTGTTTGCCGAGATCGGCCGCGAGGTACCGTGTCGAGGCTTCGAGCGCGGCTTTTGCAACTCCCATTACGTTGTAATTCATCACGACCTTTTCGGCCCCGTAATAGCTCATCGTCACGATGCTGCCGCCATCGGTCATCAGCGGCGACGCGGCAAGCGCGATCTGCGTCAGCGAAAACGCACTTATCTCCAAAGCTGTGGTAAATGCCTCCCGTGTCGTAGTGACGAATTCACCTTCTAATGCTTCTTTCGGCGCGAACGCGATCGAATGCACGACGAAATCAAGCTTGCCGTATTTCTCGCCGACTGCCGCAAATGCAGCATCGACCTCAGCTTGATTAGTCACATCGCAAGGCACGACCAGCGAGCCGGGAAGTTCAGCAGCAAGCTTCTCGACGTTTTCCTTTAGCCGCTCGCCTTGATAGGTGAACGCCATTTTTGCACCCTTGTCGGCACAAGCGACTGCACATGCCCAAGCGATCGAGCGTTTGTTTGCGACTCCGAAGATCATTCCTACTTTGTTTTCAAGCATAATTTTCTTGTCAGTACCGAGAGCGTTAGCGACCGGGCTCTTCTTCTGTCGGAACCGGGAGCGATAGCGACTGGGTTCCTCAGTGCTAACCTTAAAAGAATCCGGTCGCTATCGCTCTCGGATCTGACTCGGATCAATCTGTAACGTAAATTCTCTGCAAAGCTTCGAAATCGAGTAGGCGAATATCGATATCGACCGGCGTCGTCGAAAACCTTTTCGTGTTCATTACGGAGCGAAGGTGATCGCCGTCTTCCGGTGTTAGCTGCGTTACCAGAACCATCATCAGCCGGACTTTTATGGCGATCTGCATTTCTCCGAATGCCGATTTTACCTGCACGATCTTTCGCATCATTGCGTCGATCTTTTCCTGCCGCACATCGGGTGCGACCAGAAACGAAACTTCGATGCAGTTTATAACTCCGTCTTTAAGGAAAACTGCGTCGAACGGTGCTTTTCCGAGCGTGACGTGCCGCATGAGCGGGACATTCTCTTCCTGCTGAATTTGCCGCAGCGCCAGATCTTCCGCCACAATATACGCCGACTGCAAATCGCTGATCTGTTCGGATTCGACTTCGAGAATTTTCGCCAGTTCGAAAACTTCGACGGTCAGATTTTGACGCTGTATTTCCGGCAGAGCGGTTTCCCAATCGATTAGCTTTTCATCTTTAGCCGCCGCCAGTTTTCGAGTTTGGCTAAAGCTAATAAACGCAAATCCGCCAAGTCCGGCTGTTGAAAGGGCAAATATCACTGCCAGCGTCCAATTCTGGTTGACGAGCGCGGTAGTCAGGCCGGCGATCAGACAAATTAGAACAGCGGAGCTTAAGATCAACGGAGCCGTCGATGTGGCCGACCGATCGAAGGTTATTTGCGAATTGTCTATTTCTCTTGCCATATTCACAATGTGGAGGCCTGACCGTCAGGGAGGGTTTGAGTGCGAACCTGTGAGAGAGCCCTTCCTGACGGTCAGGCTTCTGCCAATTTAAGAGGCCGACGAGGTTTTGACGAAGGGAATATCTTCGAAATGGGTCATGCGTTTGAAATCGCTGAAACGCTGATTTATTTCGGTGTAATCGAGGGCATCGATGCGTTCCGTGCCGAATTTCTCGACGTTGAACGAAGCCATTACCGAACCGTAGATCATCGCCCGCCGCAAAGTGTCGTCCGAAATATCGGCCTGGCTCGACAGATAGCCCATAAAACCGCCGGCGAATGTATCGCCCGCGCCGGTGGGATCAAAAACGCTTTCGAGCGGATAAGCCGGAACTGTAAAAAGACTGTCTTTGGTAAAAAGCGTCGCTCCATATTCGCCGCGTTTGATAACCACTGCTTTGAGACCGTAATCCATTATCTTTTTCGCGGCTTTGTGAATGTTCGGCTCGTCGGTCAACTGCCTTGCTTCGGCATCATTTATAATAATGCAATCTACGACCTTCACCGTTTCCAGCAGAGCGTCTTTCATCGAAGATATCCAGAAATTCATCGTGTCCATCGCAACAAATTTTGCGTCGGGACACTGCTCTCGAACTTGTTTTTGCAGCATCGGCAGAATGTTCGCAAGAAATAGAAAATCGGCTTTCTTTGAATTGTCTGAAAGTTTAGGAACGAACGTCTCGAACACATTCAACTGCGTGTCGAGTGTGTGCGCCGTATTCATATCGTAATCGTAACGGCCGCTCCAAAAGAATGTTTTGCCGTCAGCTACAACCTCGATATCGTCCGTGTTGATTGCATGGCGCTTAAAAACCGCCCATTCCTCTTCACCGAAATCACCGCCGACTACGCCGACGGCCTTCACATCGGTAAAAAAACTCGCCGACAAAGCAAAATGCGTCGCCGCACCACCAAGAACTTTGTCACGCTTGCCAAAAGGTGTTTCCAAAGCGTCAAACGCTACTGAACCTACAACTGTTAACGACATAAAGAATTAATTAGTAAGTGATTTAAGATGAACCGAAAAGAGAATAACATAAAAGGAGAAACTTCCGAAAATTTCACGCATTTATGAACTCATCTTCGCACCCGCCTTTTTGTTATTTTTCTACAAATATTGAGCAAAAGTGTCGCCGTTCTTCGTCTTTGTTAAAACCAGGTAGTGGAATGTATCTTTAGCGATTTATTAGTAAATTGCAAAGCGAAAGGAGAAAACTATGTCAGAATTGTCGCCGCTTCAACCCTTTACCGAAGGTGGCCGTCTCGCGGGAGCGCGGTTGTGCCATTTCAAAACAGGTTCGTCTGATTTGCTTCGCGGACATAAGGATTGGATCGCGAATCATTTTGTTCCGAAAATGAAACAGCATCCCAATGCCTGGGTCGATTTGATCGGTTATACAAGTCGCGCCGGAGCAACTGATACAAATGTAACGTTGAGCAGCGCTCGGCTAAACGCGGTTGAGCAAAATATCAAATCCCTTTATCCGGGGATCAAGGTAAATATGCGGATACCTGATGGAGAAGGTGACGCGAAGAACTTTAATACGCCCGAAAAGGACAACGCGGGTTATTGGCGGGCTGTTTTGGTTCGTTGGTATGGCGTGCCTATTAAGATTGAAACCCCGATTTACCCGCCTGAAGTGATTCCTACGCCGAAGGCCCGAAAATATTTTGCCCCTAAGGGATGTTGGTGCATTATCGGCGTCGATAGTTTCGGATTACCTATCAAAGCGGGCATTTCTGCCGGAGTGGTGGATGTTACGCTGCTAAATGACAAGGGTGAGAAATATATTATCAGCGGAGCAGGAGCGGGCGGCGGACTTGGTGTTGATGTGGCGCCGACCGAGTGGGCCAAGGGTGCAGGCAAAGCAATTGGCTGGGCGGTCAATGGCCTCAAGGAGATCGGATTGAAAGCCGGTGATCTCCAAAACGTATCGTCGACTGTAAAAAGCGCAGGCATAACAGGCCCGAGCGAAACTGCGGGCGGCGTTTTCAAACGGGTGTCATGGGCTGCAGATTTGACGATAGACGAAATTACATCGGCTGGCTTCTTTACCGTCGCAAGCGGTGAACTCCAGTTCGTAATGGCGGGTGCCGAAATGGGCATGATCTTTTTTTCGCAGCCGCCTATCGAACCGATATCAACGGGTGTGTCTTACGGCATTCTAGGGAAGCCTTGGGGTTTCTTCACCAGCGCGGGTTTGGGAACGCTGAAAGGGGCGTTGGGAATTTCAGCGACTGTCTATAAAACGACGAGCGTCAAAAAGGTGGTGTAATTTAGAACTTTCCCGGACAAACGATGTGAATTCGCGGCCGCTGGCTCTGACTCACGATTGCAGTCTTTATTGCGAATTTACACGCCAGGGCGGATTTTTGCGATTGTCATCAGCGTAAAATAGGCAGATCTTGTTGGAATTTGGATCTCTTAGGTAGGCTTGCCGCCATAGCCATGCGCGGTCGGTCGGATCTTCGTCGAATTCGAGGCCTAATTCCTTAAGTCGTTGAACTTCTTTATCAAGCTCGGAGCATTCGAAATAGAGGACAACGCTATTGTTCAGAACGACATTTTCTGCGATATTTACGGAAAGTGTGGCTTCGCCGTCCGGGCATTCGAGCCGCGCGTATCGCGGCAGGGAATCGACGATCAATCTTAGGCCGAGCTTTTGGTAAAATTCGACCGTCTCAACCGGCTTTTCCGAAAAGATCGTGACCTG
>JANMSP010000198.1:0-1502 GCA_031389475.1 Pyrinomonadaceae bacterium | reverse complement strand
CCGAGCTTTTCCGCGACGAGTCTGTGCTGCAAATCAACCATATCGCCGAAGCCGTACCTGGGAAACCGCCCGCGCAAACCGTCGCTTGGCTTGCTCGAACGCCCGTGACCGATGTTGTCGGGCACGATGACGAAATACTTTTTCAGATCGAGTGCCTGTCACAATTCTTCTTGATAAACGGGCGCGAGCAAATCCGCGCCGCTTCCGCCCGTCCAATGCAAAAACAAAACCGCGTTGGTAATATCGCCTGCCGCGTCGCGCGTTGGCGTTCCCAGAGTCGAATAGTGCATCCGCAACTCAGGTATCGTTTCATTGCTTCTGAATTTATAATTTTCGAGAATAAAATCCTCTTTCGTGTGATTTAACAATTTTGCCTCCTTGTTTTGCGCCGCCGCGGCAGCGGTTAAAAAGGATAAAGATAAAATGCAGAGCGTCCGTTTGATAATCATTTTTAATTTGATTGCTTGTTTTCAAGAATGCTCTCGAACCGTGTCGGCGAAACATTTCCGCCGGTGATTATGCCGACCACCGTTTTGCTGCCGGACAAATCAACTTTGCGTAAGGCCGCGATTGTCGCCGCGCCTGACGGCTCGAAAATCATTTGCTGTTCCGAATGCGCCCAACGCATCGCGTCGGCGATTTCGCTTTCGGAAACTAAAATCATTTCGTCGAGGTATTTACGCAAAATCGGAAATGTCATCGTGTCCGGCTCCATCTTAACGGCGAGACCTTCGGCGATAGTCGCTTCGAGCCGCGCGTCAAACGGCTCGCCGCGCTCCAGCCAGCGCGTCATCAAAGGACTTTGCGCCGCTTGCACGCCTACGATTTTAATGTTTGGACTTAACCCTTTGAGCGCAATCGCAATGCCCGAAGCGAAACCGCCGGCGCCGACACCGACTACAACCAAATCCATCTCCGGGCAATCTTCGTTAATTTCGAGCGCGACCGTTCCGCCGCCCGCAATCATCTCCGCGTCGTTGTAAGCCGAAACGAACAGCAGATTTTCTTTCTCCGCCACACAGCGGGCGGTTTCACGCGCTGCTTCGACGGTTTCAAAAAAACGCAGCCCGGCGCCGTATTCTTCGAGTTTGGCGATTTTGTGCGGGTCAGCCCAAACCGGGAGGTAAATATTCGCTGTCAGCCCGAAGCATTTCGCCGCAAATGCGACGCCGATGCCATGATTTCCCGCCGTCGATGCAATTACGCCCGTCGTCGGTCGGCGTTTCAACAATTTGTTGAGCGAACCGCGCGGCTTAAAACTGCCCGTCACCTGCTGATCTTCGAGTTTCAAGCGAACCGAAGTTTGCAGTTCCGCAGACAAACTGACTGAGTATTCGAGCGGAGTATGCCACACAAAAGATTCGATTCTCTCGCGGGCGCGGCCAATTTCGGCTAAATCTAATCGCTCCGTCGCCATTTGTTTGATTCGCCTGATATTCATCACAGAATCAGAATAGTCCGTAAACGTAGACCGTAACAGATACAATTATTGAAAATTGTGA
>JANMSP010000197.1:0-7131 GCA_031389475.1 Pyrinomonadaceae bacterium | reverse complement strand
AAACGAATCGTTGACGGCGGAGCGGACGGCTGCTGGCGAGATTGCTGCCGGTAATCGTACGGCGCGAGAAAATCTGCGAAGATCGCCGCCAGGTAGAATGCCGCGAGCACCATTAATCCGATTGCCAACTTCTTATTCATCTTCGGATTAGTTTCCGCATTGTTGATCTTTTTCATTATTAATTAGTAATTTGTAATTACCAACTAATAACCAACTAATAATGAAACACAGTTGAACTTGATCTACCGCAAGCGTTTGTCATTTACCATCTGTAAAATTTCAGCCAAAGCATTCCCGAACCAAACCGCAGCGCTTGCGGTGACTACAACGCCCATGACGACCGGCAAATCGCGGCTGCGTACCGCGGCGACCATCAGCGACCCAATTCCCGGCCAGCCTAGAACGGTTTCGACTATAACCGAACCGGCTAGCAGAGTGCCCAGCGAAAGCCCGAAAAGCGTCAAAAGCGGCCCGACTGCCGCCCGTGACGCGTGACGAATGATGACGGCTGATTCGCTCAATCCTTTTGCGCGGGCAAGCTTGATAAAGTCTTCATTCATCGCGTCGCTTAGACTTTCGTGGGTTTGAGCGAGAAAGAGCGATATCAGCGGAACCGAAAGGACGACAGCCGCCAAAAGGATCGACAAGAAATTTCCCGTCTGCAAACTCGAAAATCTTACGGTCAACGCTAAGGCAACCAAAGCCAGGACGATACGCGGTGTCGAAGCCGTGATCAGAATAAAAAATTCGATAAACGCAGAAAGTTTTCGATCTCGCAGTCTGACCGACATTATGCTCAGAGCGACTGAAATCGACAACGCGATCAAAAGAGCAATTCCGGCGAGAAGCAAGGTGTTGAGAAAGCGGCGCCCGACCAGCCCGGCAACCGGAATACGAAATTGAAAAGACTCACCAAGGTTTCCTTGAATTGCAGCTGTCAGCCAATTGCCGTATCGGACAGCCAACGGTTTATCCAACCCGTAAACCGACCGCAGCCGCTCGATTGACGCCTCCGAAATCTGCGGATTATCGCGCAGATTCGAGAAAGCATCGCCGCCCGCTTTTGAAAGCAGGACAAAAGTGATGACCGAAACCGCCAGCAGCATTAACGTTACCTGAATAAGTTTTCTGAGAAGCAGTTTTAGCAATATTTCTCCGGGAGTTCAGCCGTCAACATTTTTTACCATTCCCGGTTGATTTGCAAAAGATAAACTCTGAATCACGTTAAATGTTATATTATTTTGGAATTGAATCTTCCCGCGTCCAAAACAATATGCTGAAAAATTCCCGTTCCCTTTTTTTTGTTTGTCTACTACTTACTGCAGCCTGCGGCAGCGGCCCGGTTTCGCCATCGGCTAATTCGTCCGCTCCAACCGTCGAAAAGCGAACCGCCGGAATACGCGGCGGCACTTTGACCTATCGACTGACCGCGCCGCCGAAAACCTTCAATTACCTGATGGCGGCGGACGAACCTTCGCTGGTTACGGCGTTTGTTCTAATGAGCAGCCGCCTGATCGAATTCGATCACGAATCGCAGAAATATGGCCCGGCACTCGCGGAAACATGGAAAACGGCGGAAGACGGCGTTACGGTAGATATCAAACTGCGCGAAAATCTGAAATTTTCCGACGGGCATTCGCTGACTTCCGACGATGTCGTCTTTACGCTGAATGGCATTTATGACGAAGTGACCAATTCCCCGGCGTTTCGCACCGCAATGCTCGTAGGCGGCAAAAAGATCGAAGCGAAGAAGATCGATGACCTAAATTTTCAACTAATTTTTCCAGAAAAAGTGGCGGCGGTCGAAAACTATCTGGACAATCTTGCCGTCCTGCCGAAGCATAAACTCGAAGCCGATTTGAGCGCCGGAAAGCTAGATAAGGCTTGGAGTATAACCGCCGATCCCAATTCTATCGCCACATCCGGGCCGTTTACCGTCGAGTCATCCGCTCCCGGCGAAAGAGTAACACTAAAACGAAACGAATTTTTTTATAAAAAAGATGAGAAAGGCACTCAGCTTCCCTATCTCGATAAACTGGTTCTGCAAATTATCGCCGATCCGAATAATACATTTGCTTCGCTAAACCAAGCCGCTGTAGATGTGGCCGAACGCATTCGCTCGACCGATTTTGCAGCGCTGACGGCACAGCCAGGGCAAATTCGTGCGTATGACGCCGGGCCTGGGCTGGCGACGGATCATATGTGGTTCAATCTAAATCCCGCAGCTGCAGATGGCCGCGTTTTGGAGACATCCGCTAAATATAAATGGTTTAGTAACAAGATTTTCCGGCAGGCGATGTCGTCGGCAATCGACCGGAATTCGATAGCTTCCGTCACGCTGAAAGGCTTGGCCACACCGCTTTATGGATTTGTCGCACCGGCAAATCGGGTGTGGGCGAACAACGCATTGCCTAAGATTGAATACGATCTGGAAAAGGCAAAAAGATTGCTAAATCATGCAGGATTTAAATTGCAGGGAACGCCAGAATCGCCGGAGCTTTTCGATGCGGAGAATAATCGTGTTGAATTTACTTTAGTCGTTCCGGTCGAGAACGAACCGCGTAAATTAATGGCGGCGGTTATTCAGGAAGATTTGGCAAAGCTCGGCATAAAAATGCAGATCGCCCCGGTCGAGTTTCAGGCATTGACTGAAAGATGGACAAAGTCTTTTGATTACGACGCGATCCTGCTTGGCATATCAGTTACCGGAATCGAGCCGACATCGTATGCTAGTTTGCTGATGAGCGGCGGTTCGGTTCACCAATGGCGACCGGGCCAGAAATCTCCGGCGTCGGATTGGGAATCACGCATCGACGCTCTTTTCGCCGAGCAGGCACGCGAAACGGACGCGCAAAAACGTGCGGCGATCTTTAATGAGATTCAAAGCATTATGGCCGACGAATCGCCGATCATTCCGATTGCCGCCCGGCATATTGTATCTGCCGCAAATCAAAGAATAGGAAATTTTTCGCCCAGCAGCGTGTTTCCGTATTCCTTGTGGAACGCGGACGAGTTGTTTATTAAGCCTTAGTTCATAGTTCTGAGTTCAAGCTTCAGCTTGTCTTAGTTCTCAGGTCTAAGACAAGCTGAAGTTTGAACTCAGAATGCAAAAAGGTGAAGCCTCCCGAAAGGCTTCACCAAAATGCGATCAAGTATTTAATCGCAGGGCCGAAAGTGGCCTCAGTTGAGCGGAGCAAATGTAACTCGTTTCGTGATCGGGTTGACCGTAAACCGAATCAACGTTTCTACTACATTCACCGGCAGATTCACCGGTCCCGAACTGCCACCCGTGGTTGTTCCGCCGTTTCCGTTCGGCGAACCATTCGGGAGCAGCTGACTGACTACGATCTGGAATGTCGATGGGCCGTTTGCGAAGCCTTTGACACGGAGGATGTAGTTCGTATTCGGCTGCACCGACGACGAGACGAATTCGCTGGCGGTCGCACCGGCCGATTCGGCTATGATCTGGCCGTCCGCTGTACGAAGTTCGAAATCGAGATCGACTGCCGTTGCCGAAGACAGGGCGGCTTCCAGGAATAATGCGTCCGACTTTGTTGTTACCGGAATGTCGTCCCATGTTATTCCCTTGAACGCCGGATCGCCCCACGTTGCACTCGCACCGCTCGTAGCCGTCGGCTCACCCGCAAGCAAAGTGCCCGTTTTCGTTTCCGTAAATACCGAGTAAGTCACCGGTGCGGGCGGCTCAGATGTGCCGTCGCTGCCTGACGTGCCGCTGCCGGTCGTTGATCCGGCGGAAGCGTTGCCGTAGATCTTGGCGTCGAAACTGAAGATCTGCGCCGTCGGGTTGTTGAATTCAAGCCGCTTCGCATTCGAAGTTTGTCCGAGTGCGAGCGTCTGATCGTAGATAAAAGTATTGCCGTTCGCGTCGGCGTTTCGAACCGTGACCGAAGGATTCGAGATCTTGACGATCTGGAATTCGAGCGGTTTGTAAATAGTCTTGTCCGTCGCGATTGCACCACGTGCGTTGGTCAGTTTGTTATCGAAGGCGAACACGCCACCGGTAAATGTAACGTTCGAGATAGCTGAATCAACTTGTTTAGTCAGAGTCTGTCGAACCAGTTTCGGCCGCGACGAACCGGAGAAATTCGAGAAGCCGAGCTGTCCGAATGTATTGACGCCGATTGCACGCACAACGTATTCGCTGTCGAAAAGATTGTCGAGGCCGTGTGCGGCGAAAACTTCCTGGATTTTGCCCTTGTCTTCGAATGTAAGAGTGTTGCCATCTACAAATGTGACGTGGCGGTAGCCGGTCGTAGAGGCGTCGCCATCGGCATATTCGCGTTTGCCGTTTGGCTCACGCTGTCCGGCAAGTGTTGTTTTACGTTTCAGGACTTGATAAGCAAGTGCGCCGCTAACACCGTTCCACGTTACTTTTAACGAACGAGGTGTAACCGGAACGACTTTGATATTGGATGGAACTGCAGGAGCAGCCTGATTTCCGGCGAAAGGCGTAACCTGTGTTGAAATTGTCGCTCGACCGCCTGTAACTTCCACGGCATTCACGCCAAGTTCTTTTGCCGCGAAATGCTGTTCGATGAGTGAGCGGTGCTTGCCCGGTGCGTCGGCATTGGTCGAATCGCTCGAATAGAGCATCTGGTCGGCGACTATCATCGCGTCGCGTGATTTAACCAGCGTGTCAGGTGCGGTCGTGCCGAGAATGTACATCGAACCTAAAAACTGGCGTTCGAAAATGTGCGTTCCCTTTTTGATCGCTTTCAATGCCTGGCCGTCTTCCGGACGCGGGCGTTTGAACTGAGTGTCCTGCGGATACATGCGGTTCAGCATGTTGCGGATATCCCACATCGTGGACATGTAGATCTCGCCGTCATAATGCTCTTCGAAATCAGGCTGTCCGGTGTCGCGGTTGACTAAGGTAGCGATATCTGAATACTTAAGCGTCGAACTTGCACTGCGGATATAAGCCAGTGAGTCCGGGTCGCGGCCGAGGTCGCGGTAACGCTGGCGGATGCCTTTTGCGTTTACTACATAATCGCCGAGGCTGCCGTTATCGGTGATCGTGAACGCCCACATATCGGCCTGGCCTTCGTTGAGTGCTCCGCCTTCGATGCCTTCGAGTCCCGCGATTGGTGAGGTTATAGCATGCATTCCTTCGTGATACGGAACGGTTCCTTCTAAAGCAAGATCGTTGAACAAAAAGCCATGTCCGTACGACGTCGGGTTGACGACAACCGGTGATTTCGTCGCGGTCACGCTTTCGATAATGCTCGTCAGATTTAACGCGAAGGCGTTGTCCAGTCCCAAAACCTTCTGAACTAACTCAGGGTCTGCGGCATTCGGCAGAGTTCCGGCGGCGGCATCCAAAGCTATAAAGACATTCGGAATGTGAACCGTGGCCGGAAGCGGCGTGGTTTTGTTCGGATAGGTGTCAGGGAAACTCCCCTGCGAACCGAATGTGCCCGGATCGCCGCCGATGTGCAGGTGATCGACATATTCAAGCAGGTAAGTAGTGAAAAAGAATGCATTGATCTCATCCTGATGCTCGGCCGGTTCGGCGAACTGGTCTTGCTCATTGGTCCGGCCTTCGAATGCGGTCGGATCATTCTTCGCAAAATGCCATGTACCGAGTGCCGCCTGCAAAAATGGCTGTTTCGTTGCGAGTGCATTATTTACAACGGTATTCGTGCCGGTCAGCGTTCCGTTCAAACCGGTAACGGCGTTCTGGGCATCGAATTTGCGAAGCTGAACGCGGACCTGATCGCACGGAGCGTTTCCGCACTGGCTAATGATTCCCTGGTCTTTCAATTCCTGCGTGATCCGCGGGTATTTAGGGTAAATGTCGGCCGTCAAAGGTAAAGCGGACGGCGCCTGCTGAAAATTAATGAAGTCCTTACGGCTGATAACCTCCCCGGTGTTTGCATCAATCGTTACCATATACAGTCCAAAAGGATTCGTGGAAAACTTTGCGACTTTCCACGTCAGGCGATACCCGTCGGCGGTCGGATAAATGCCGAGCGTCGGCGGAATACTTGCGACTACCGAAGCCTGCTGCGTCAAATTCGCGAGGCCCGTCTGCTGTAGATCGGTAATAAAGCCCGGCAAATTTACGCTGAATTGACTAAGGCCATTACCCGCCGCCGCTACAGCCTGTTCCGCAGTTATCGAAGGCTGCGTATTAATGGCAACATCGCGGAAAAACGGGCCGGACGCCATGATCACCTGTTTATTCGCGTTCATCACAAGGCCGATGCCGCCATCGCTGACAGGAACACCGTTGAATACCTGTTGGAATCGGATGAGGTGGCCGCCGAGTGCGGCTTTTTCACTGAAAACGCGCACATTATTCAATTCCGAAACGCCGAAAAGAGCAGCATTTTGATTGATGAATGCGCGTCCGGCTTCTTCCGGCGTACCCGAATGCGGCTGCGACGCAAAATCGTACATAACATCCGGCGATCCGCCAAAATCATTCCAACGTGCGGTCATTTCCGGTGCGTTTACCGAAGCTTTCAGATTGGCCAATGCCGCCAGTTGATCGCCGGTCGCACTACGCAAGCCCGCGACGTTCCGGGAAAGATTAAGATCGTAATCCGGGGCCGATCGTTGATACATCTTCGAGATCGGATCAATTGCGACAGCCGCCTTCGAGCCGCCAAGCGGCAGCCATATATAACCGGCCGCCACACCAACAATCGCCGCAATCATTGCGGATCTATATACCAATGTCCTACTTGTTCTATTTGCCTTGCTTTTCATTTACCCTCCGGAATCGTTGTTTATTGAAATCTTTCGAAACTATGTAATGAAGATAATCCCCTGCACTTGAGATTCGCTGGACCTGTATTGTCTGCCCGCTTGAGGAAAGGTTGAGGGGGCACGGAGCCCGCACGGTTATAAAATCGCACAGGCGCCGCGTCTCCCATTCCGTTCCCTGCCCCCGCGGGGAACGAAAACTTAGCCGCCGGTTGTGAACAACCCGCGATAAATTGTCAGCTTCTCGGCAAACGTGCCGCGTTTGACGGTCGTGGCAGGCTCGAAACGCGGGCCGGGAACGACTATGAATTGTCCCGGTGCAATCTGCCTGACCTCGGCAGGAAAGGCTTCAAACAATCCCTTGTCGATAGCAAGCTGCACATATCCGCGAAGTGATGC
>JANMSP010000168.1:0-2155 GCA_031389475.1 Pyrinomonadaceae bacterium | reverse complement strand
GTAGCGACCGGGGGTCGGTCAGAGTTCAAGGTTTCGAGTTCAAAGTTCAAGGTTGAGATGAAGCTGACTTTGAACTTTGAACTCGAAACCTCGAACTCCGCAAAGAACCCAGTCGCTATCGCTCCCGGTACTGACCCGCTTCTTTTTTCACCAAAATATTTCTGGGTTCGTCGCCGTCGCCCTCGATCCGCACATCATAAATCTTACCGGCGAACGCATAATCGTTCAGCCGCTCGCTCCATTCGATAATTATTACTGCCTTTTCGTCTTCGGCGATCTCATCCAAACCGATCGCAAAAGCAAGGTCGGTTCCCTCGTCGAGACGCCAAAGGTCAATGTGATATACATTAAATTTTGCCGTTTTATAAAGATTTACCAGCGTAAAACTCGGGCTCGTTACTTCGTCGATGTCGAAATCGAGAGACTGCAAAATACCTTTAGCAAAGAGCGTTTTCCCGGCGCCAAGCCCGCCGCTCAACAGAACGACATCACCGGCACAGAGAATTTCGCCTAGTTTTTCCGCAATTGAAAATGTAGCATCGGGCGAATCCGAAACGGTTGAAAAGTTATCCATTAACCGCCTCAAAAGCTTCGCCCAGGGAATCCACCACATCCGATGCGGTCATAATCCGCTTGCCGTGTTTCGCTTCGGCGATGTCGCCCGCCAGCCCCGCAATGTAAACGGCGGCAGCAACCGTTTCAAAAATATCGGCCTGCATTTGAACCGCCTGAGCTACAAATCCTGTAATTATCCCGGTCAGTGTATCGCCGTTTCCGGCTTTGCCGAGCCCGGAATTTCCAGTGGGATTGATCATGACTCTGCCGTCTGGCCCGGCGACAAGCAGCCGTTCGCCTTTCAAAACCAAAATAACATTATGCTTCTGCGCAAAGCTGCGGACAGCCTGAACGCGGTCGGTCCATGCCTGCTTGTCCGTAGTTCCAAGAAGGCGCAAAAATTCGCCTTCGTGCGGTGTTAAAATCAATGGCAACTCAGCCGATCCCATAAGATCGAATGGGGAAAGGCAGTTAAGGCCATCGGCATCGATAATAACAGGCGTTTTCCGGTTCTCAATTACCTTGCGAACCAGCTTTTCAGTGCTTTCATCGTCATACGATAGGCCGCTGCCGATGGCAACCGCATCGGCATTTTTCCAAAACCGTTCGATATCCGCGAACGCATCTTCCGAGATCGCACCCGATTCAGTTTCTGCGACGCTTCGCACCATCACTTCCGGCAAAACTCTAGAAGCCACGGCATCTTTCGACGATTTCGCCGTTATGACCGTCGCTAATCCCGCACCCGAGCGAATTGCCGCGTTTCCGCACAGGACCGCCGCACCCGAATAATTTTGAGAACCGGCAATTTGTACTGCATGGCCGCGCTTGTTTTTATATGAATTCTCGGCAAAGTCAGTCATCTTGAGCCATTTCGCCGCGTCGTCCCTTTCTAGTACAAAAAGCTGTGAAGCTGCGTTATCGATCAGTTCTTTTGGCGAACCGATATTACCGATTACGACCTCTCCGTTGAAATGTGAGGCGGGCGGCAAGATATTCGCGGCTTTCGGGGCGGTAAATGTAACGGTAACGTGGGCCTTTGGGGTCATCCCGATCTGATCGCAGCGGTCGGCATCGAGCCCGGACGGAAGATCGAGCGAAACGATCAAAGTTTTATCGTTCAATCCATCGGCATTGAATGCGTAGATATAGCCCGCAACCTGCTCGTACACGCCTTCAAGCGGTCGTTTCAATCCTGTACCGAATAATGCATCAACGATCACGTCAGGATCGTCGCAGTGAAAATTGAGGCTATCGTATTCAAGCCATTCTTCGAGGCTGGTTATTTCCTCAAAGGCAAGATCGGGGCAATCCGGGTCGAAAGATTCGCTTTCAGTAATATTTTGCAGGATTTCAAAATTAGTCCGGGCATGGTCCTTCGAATTTTCTATAAGGCCGAGAAGGCAAACTTCAACGTCCGCTCCCTGCGTCCATAAAATTCTCGCCAGTGCCGCCCCATCGCCGCCGTTATTTCCCTTGCCGCAGAATACCAAAATAGAGCGTCCCTCAACCGAGCCGCCAAGCCGTTCGGTTATAACGCAAGCCGCGCGGTACGCTGCGTTTTCCATTAATATCTGCGGCGGAATCCGGTATTTCTCGG
>JANMSP010000166.1:0-4336 GCA_031389475.1 Pyrinomonadaceae bacterium | reverse complement strand
TGCTTTTAAGTTTTGCTGTATTATTTCGGAAGAGGCAGAACCGCCTGCGTCTGCGGGTGGGGTGAAAGGATAAAGGATAAAGGCGAAAGGATAAATGAAGAATCAGGACCGCTTCACTTTATCCTTTATCCTTTCGCCTTTATCCTTTCACCCCACCCGCAGACGCAGGCGGTTCTGCCTCTTCCGAAATAATACAGCAAAACTTAAAAGCAGCATCGTCCATTATTTAAGACGAGGGTTGCAAATCATCCCGAATCTATTTTATAAACGAGGAGAAAAGAAATCATGTTAGAAATTATTACTTCAAATGCTGGAATTATCGCTATCTTAATCGGTTTGCTTTTGCCGGCCATTCAGAGAGTTCGCTAAACTATATTTTACCATCCAATCGCCCGGACGTTTTTTCGCTAGACGTCCGGGCTTTTTATCGTCTTTTTCGTCTCATGCGTTATAATTATATAAATGACGCTGTCGGAAAAAATACAATCGGTGCCGACGAACGCCGGGATCTATATTCACAAGAACGCGGACGGTAAGATAATCTATGTCGGCAAGGCCAAGAATCTGCGCAACCGCGTGCGGCAATATTTTAATTCGGCGGGCAGCCACGACGCAAAGACGCGCAGGCTAGTCCAGCGAATAGCCGATTTTGAATTTATCGTCGTCGATAACGAGGTCGAGGCTCTGGTGCTTGAATCGAATCTGATCAAAAAGCACAAGCCTCATTACAACATTCTGCTCAAAGACGACAAGCAGTATCCGCATCTGAAGATGACGAACGAGCCTTTTCCCAAAGTCGTCATCACGCGAAAAATATTAAAAGACGGCGCCAGTTATTACGGCCCGATGCTGCCTGCTTCACTTGCCCGCAAAACGCTCAATCTGGTGAATCGCGCGTTCCAGATGCGAACGTGTGACATAGAAATTACCGGGAAACTTCCGCGTCCGTGTCTCGAATATCATTTGAAACGTTGCCTCGGGCCGTGTGTTAAAGGATTGTGTACGCAGGATGAATACCAACAGGCATCGCGCGATGTAAAAGTGCTGCTCGACGGGAAAAACAAGGAACTTGCCAACGATCTAAAGCTGCGAATGTGGAATTTTTCCGAAAACGGAAATTACGAGGCTGCCGCTCGATACCGCGATCTGCACCGCACCGTCATAGCCCTCGGCGAACAACAGAAAATGGCAACGACTGCCGACCGCGATGTCGATATTCTGGGATTTTATCGTGAAAACCAGCGGCTCGCCCTTCAGCTTTTTACTATGCGCGAAGGCCGTATTGTCGGGCGGCGCGAATTCTTTTGGGAAGATCTGCCGGAAGACGGCGAGTTTGACGCTTCGGAATTCCTCGGCGAAGTTTTAGCTCAATATTACTCGACCGATTATGTGCCGCTCGAAATTCATGTGCCGGAAGATTTTGCGGACCGGCCGATTTTGGAGAAGGTTCTGACGGAACGCAGAGGACGGCGGGTCAAAATTCTCGACCCCAAACGCGGCCAGAAAAAAGACCTCGTGCAGCTCGTCGAAACAAACGCGAAGATCGCCTTCGAACAGCGGTTCCGCGTCTTGAAGCCGGACACCGAAAAGGTTTTGGGTGAGCTGCAGGAACTTCTCGAACTCGCTTATTTCCCCGAGCACATTGAATCGTTCGATATCTCCAATATTTCCGGTGCGGAAAATGTCGCCGGGATAGTCGTGTTTGAAAACGGCAAACCGGCACGAGCCGCTTACCGCCGGTTCATCATCAAATCCGTCGAAGGAGCCAACGATTTTGCGTCGATGAATGAAGCGGTTTTTCGCCGCTACAAACGCCTTATCGCCGAGGAAAGTCCGCTGCCCCAAGTCATCTTTATCGACGGCGGCAAAGGCCAGCTTTCCGCCGCCGCCGCCGCAATGCGCGATCTGGACCTCGAATACATCATGCTCGTCGGCCTCGTCAAACCGCCGAAACGCCACAACGAAATTTCACATCTTCTGATTTTCGGCCGCGAAAACCAGCCGATTCCCTTCGACCGCAGCTCGCTGGCGTTTCGTTTGATCCTGCAAATCCGCGAGGAAACGCACAAAACTGCACTCGAATTCCACCGCAAACGCCGCGAAAAACGCGACTTCACCTCGGAATTGTCGGAAATTCCGGGCGTCGGCGAAAAGCGAAAAATGAAATTGTTAAGGAATTTCGGCTCGATCGAGCGAATCGCGAAAGCGACGGCGGACGAGCTTTCACCTTTTGTAGGCAGGAAAACGGCGGAAGAGGTTGCCGGTCATTTCGAAAAACAGCGAGGTTTAGCAAACACGAAATCTGCGGCGAAAAGTTGAAGTTTTTCGTTTAAGTCAAACGCCAATAAAGTTCTCTGAATTCCGCAATTCTAGCGAAATCCTTTTCGTTTTTGGTAAGTAATGTAAGACCGTTTCGGGCAACGCTTGTTGCAATTAAGGTATCGTTAGTTAGACGAGCCTTTCCGATGTGTTCGAAACCAAATTTCCCGCCGATTTTGTTCAAAATATGTCCGGTATCGGTCCAGTCGCTATCATTGGGAACAAGAAGCCGGTTTGAATCACGGAAATCCTTTTCCAGTTTAGACAAAAGTTTTCGCAATTTTGTATTTCTTACACCAGCGTAAAGTTCTTCGAGAACGACCGCACTCAACCAAATAAGATTTTGTTTTTTGTCGAAATCGATCGAGCGAAGCGATAGCAAAGCCGAATCACCGCGTCGAAAAGAATCTATGTAGATAGATGTATCAAACAAAATGCCGGCCAATTTAATTCTCCGCTAAATTGCCATAAACATCTTCAATTTCCAATCCTGACGCAATCACCGATTTTACAAATCGGTCATGCGCTGACCACAACTTTTTATTTGTTTCGGCTTCGGTAATCACTCTTTCCAGAGCAATTTCCACCGTTTCCGTTTCGGTACTCACGCCAAGAATTTTTTTTGCTCTCTCAAGCTTGGCCTGATTTAAGATCAAATGTTTGTTTCGACGGGCAGACGTTGTTGTTTCCATCATAAAACCTCAATGTACATAATAAGCGGAATCATGTACATGATAGATCGAATTCACAAATATGACAAGTCTCATTCGGAGAGGTTTTCTTTGCAAGTCAGCGGGGGGCTTCGTGCTTAAAGCCATTTAATTTTATAATTTTTCGGTATGTTTTACGGTTCGTCGCAAATTTCCTTCACGCGAATAAGAAGCTTTCGAAATTCTTTTTCGGCACTTCCGTCACTGCTGCGTTCTTCCCGTTCAATAAAATTGTTCGCGCAATTCCACCAGCCGAACATCATTGTTTCGACTAGTGCGAATTTGAAGGGGTCTTCCGACTCATATTCCTGATCGAACTTCCGCTGCAGCCGCTCCGGATCGCCATTTTTTTTCTGCGAATCTTTGTTCACCTCGGCCCAGATTCTTAGCAGGCTGTCACCGCCCGCGATTATAGGTTCGGCGTATTTCGTTTTACAGGATCGCGCACGGTCATATTCCCTCAGAACCAGCGGGTTCGTATATGCTTTCTGGGTAATTCGCGACAAATAATAAAGTTGGGCCAATTCTTTTAGCTTTTCCGTCCGCAATGTCTCCCAGTAGGGCGTTTTCACGATTTCCAATACCTTTAACGCCGACGACTTTTCCTGGTACTCGCGGTCAAGATTATCGATGCTTAGCTTGGAAATATCTTCATATTTCCATACGGTGGAATCGTAACTCATCTGAAATTCAGAATGTTGGACAAGCTTTAGTGTGTTGCGAAGCTGAATTTCAGTATACTTTTTTGAATTGTATGCTGCGGTGACCTCACAAATTCCTGTTTCGAAACGAAATGTTCTCGTTTGGGAATTCGCCGCAACCACGAAAAATAAAAGAAGGATCGCAAGTGTTCTGAATATAATCATCTGCAAATCATAGCCTAGGTTTAGTAATTGACAATAACAAATTAGCCGCTGTTCAAAGACGCTTTTGATAAAGACGGTTTGCATTAGCGGCTAATTTCGATTAAATATTTGCGGCTACTGCTTCTTCACATAATTTCTATGCACGATCAGCTTTTGCTTATCGCGGGCTTCGTAAACTACGTTGTCTTTCTGGTCACGCGTCACTACGCTTGCACCGCCGCTCGCGGTACGTTCGGCGGGTTTGCCGGCATCCGAATCGGTTAGGAAAGATTTAACCGCGTCAGGTTTGACGGAAGCAGAACTCGTCCGGACGTTCGATACAGATACTGCCTCAACGGCTGCGGCTTTGAGCATTCTCAGCCAGAGCTTTTTGAACAGTGAGTTAGAAACATAAACATCGGCGCTGTTTATGTCGCCGTTGACCGCGAAGGCGTAGCCGAT
>JANMSP010000156.1:0-3344 GCA_031389475.1 Pyrinomonadaceae bacterium | reverse complement strand
TTTCGCACCGTGCCGAAGAAAGCCCTCCCCGACGGTCAGGCTTCTGCCTCAATTGTAAATTCCTTAGGAGAAATAATGTTCAAAAAATACCTGACCTTGATCTTAACCGTTCTCGTCATCAATCTTTCACTCACCGCTTCCGTTTTTGCCGAAACGCCAAAGGAAGCGAAACACGCCGAAAAGGTAAAAGTAAATATTACCAAACTCGGCACCGGCAAGGACGCCCGCGTTGAAGTAAAGCTGCGGGACAAGACAAAATTAAAAGGCTACGTCAGCGAGATCAATGCGAATAATTTTGTTGTGGTCGATGATAAAACGGGAGCATCTAATGAAGTAGTTTATTCGAATGCTAAACAGGTTAAAGGTAATAATCTTTCAAACGGCGTAAAGATCGCACTTGGTGTTGGGCTAATTGCCGCCTTTATCGTAATTATTATCATTGCGGGAAACTCTGATTGAGCAGCAGATTGTCGATATAATATAACCAGTTAAATTGCTTGCTCTATAGAAATATGTTCCGAAATTACTGTGAAGTTAACAAACAGCTTGCGCGTAGCGTTTTATTCGCTTCAATTTTGATTTGTAGTTTTTCTATCGTTGGTTTTTCCCAAACGGTAGAAGCTAATGAAATGGCTGTGGTCGTTCCAGATCACGCAATGGAACAAGTTGTTCGAAGGGTCTTGGTTTGGTCTTTCAAACCAAGAAACAAACCAACTTTTATTTATCTTGCTGATCAAAGAATCAAACAATCGTGGCTGCCGGCGGTTAAAAATATAGAGTTCCGATTATTGTCTTCTGATGAAATTGAACAAAAGAATTTAAAAGTTTACTTTTTCACAAAACCCGAACTTCTAGGGGAAACATATAATATAGGTTTTGCGTTTGGCTCTCCAAATTGTGATTATCGTGGAGCATTTTGGCATTTTCGGATTTCAAGACAAAAGGTCAGGCTCGATCAAAACGGAAGCGTCGGCGGTGGCTGCAGTGGTAGCCCGTAAACCTGCGATTCTCGGACAATAAATAAGAGCTTTAAGCCCGTGAGCCCAGATTAAGAGGGGTTTTTGCTTATTTTTGATATTATAATTACATTCTGAAACTCGACCTTTTATTACATCAAAGTCAACAAATGAAAAAACTTTCGCTTCTCAATGTCGCATTTTGTTTGATCGCTTTCTCATCCGCAATTCTTGCCCAGCAGCCGGTGCGTGTTTTCACCGCCGATGATTATGCCCGGGCTGAAAAGATGCTTGGGTTTAATACGGGCGCACTGGTCGACCGTTCCGGCGTGCGGCCGACGTGGCTGCCGGACGGGCGGTTTTGGTATCGGGTGTTGACGGCGACGGGCAGCGAATATGTGCTGGTCAATCCGGCGGATGGAACGAAGACGGCGGGAACCGATCTTGCCAAACTCGGCGTGACCGCGGCCGCTCCGGTTCGTCCGGGCGGAAATGAAATCACATCGCCGGACGGCAAAAAGGCGGCTTATATAAAGGATTTCAATTTGTGGATTCGCGACATTGCGTCTAAAAAAGAAACGCAGTTGACGACCGACGGCATAAAAGATTTCGGCTACGCCACCGACAACGCCGGTTGGACGCATTCGGACCGGGCGATTTTGCTGTGGTCGCCGGATTCGAAAAAGATCGCGACCTTTCAGCAGGACCAGCGGCACGTCAGCGATATGTATCTGGCGACGACCAATGTCGGCGCGCCGAAGCTCGAGGCCTGGAAATATCCGCTGCCGCAGGATAAGGACATCATCCGCATCCACCGCGTTATCATCGAGATCGATACGCCGAAGGTGATCCGCCTGCAAATGCCGCCCGATGCCCGCCGCGGGACGCTTTGCGATGATATTTCTTGTGGGGGAAGTTTTGACGATAACGAATGGAACGCCGATGCGAGCAAGCTGATTTTCGTATCGTCGTCACGCGACCACAAACAGGCAAATCTGCGGATCGCCGATGCCGCGACTGGTGCGGTCAAGGACATTTACGAGGAAAAAGTAGCTACGCAGTACGAATCCGGTCAGGGAGCGATCAACTGGCGTTACCTGCCCGCAACGAATGAATTTATCTGGTACTCGGAACGCGACGATTGGGGACACATTTATCTTCATGACGCGACGACCGGTAAATTGAAAAATCAGATCACGAAAGGGAACTTTGTCGTCACGCAAATGACAAAGGTCGACGCCGCCAACCGCCGAATTTATTTCAACGCCAACGGTAACGAAAAGGGACGTGATTCGTATTTCAGCCATTTTTACAGTATCGATTTCGACGGCAAAAATCTCAAACTCCTGACGCCGGAAGACGCCAACCATCAAATTTCCGCATCGCCGGACGGTAAATATTTTGTCGATAATTATTCTAAACATGTTCTGCCGCCGGTTGCGGTCTTGCGTGATATGAATGGCGGTCAGATCGCCATACTCGAAAAGACGGATATTTCACGTCTCACCGCGACAGGTTGGAAGCCTCCGATGCCGGTCACGGTCAAATCGCGAGACGCCAAATGGGATCTCTACGGTTTGATGTTTACGCCAACTACTCTTGACACGAAAAAGAAATATCCCGTGATCAATTACATTTATCCCGGCCCACAAGGCGGCGGGGTCGGCAGCCGTTCGTTCACGGCGACACGAGGCGACCATCAGGCACTCGCTGAACTAGGGTTTGTCGTCGTTGTCATCGACGGCACCTGCAACCCGAACCGCTCGAAGTCTTTTCACGATGCCTGCTACGGCAATATGGCGGACAATACCCTGGAAGACCAAATCGCGGGATTGAAGGAACTGGCAGCAAAGAATCCGTATATGGATCTGACCCGCGTCGGCGTGTGGGGGCATTCGGGCGGCGGTTACGCGACGGCGGCGGCGATGTTCCGCTATCCCGATTTTTACAAGGTCGGGATTTCCGAATCGGGGAACCACGATAACCGCAATTACGAAGACGATTGGGGCGAACGCTACATCGGCCTGCTGACCAAAGGCGCGGACGGCAAGGACAATTACGAAGCTCAAGCCAATCAAATTTACGCCAAGAACCTAAAGGGGAAACTGCTGCTCGCCCACGGTGGGATGGACGACAACGTGCCGCCGTATAACACATATCTCGTCGTCGATGCATTGATAAAAGCGAATAAGGATTTCGACCTGCTGATCTTCCCGAACGCCGGCCACGGCTACGGCGGAGACAGCTTCTACATGATGCGCCGCCGCTGGGATTATTTCGTCAAACATCTGATGGGAGCGGAACCGCCGAAGGAATACGCGATCAAACCGAAACCCGATCCGCGAATGGCTCCGGCGCGGTGATTTTTTAAACGACAGGATAAAAGCG
>JANMSP010000092.1:0-3206 GCA_031389475.1 Pyrinomonadaceae bacterium | reverse complement strand
CGACTTATTTCTATCGGTAAATCCGTTCTTCCCGGATTACGCATATAGAAATTCTTGTGATGTTCTATGTACATGCTGTGAAACGCGCCCTCCGTTTCGACACGCGCATGATACCATTTAATTAGATCAAACGTCGGGTCTTCTAAAATAGACAGATCTATTTCTGTCTTCAGATTAAGATCGTCATCAATTATGATGTAAGTTGTACTGCCGTAATCTTTTAGGTACACAAAGAACCTATCGTCTGTCCAGGAATCTGGTTTGACGTTCGGGAAGTGCGTACTTATTCCGCTTCGCAACAGACTCTGTGTCACAAGGACAATCGGATTCTGTAGTTGTTGTAGATATTCCTTCTTGTTCGGATCTGCGAGCTTTAGTGTTCGAGCACGCTTCTTTGCATACCAATGTCCTAAATTGAACTTGGGGTTCGCTAGATAGGATTTGTTTATGGTAATTTCGTACTTGTTGAATTTATCTTTAATCCGAAATTCCTCTGAATTTTCAGGTTCTTCTTTAACGACAAATCGCGCGTCTGGAGGAAAATATTGCTTGTGTTTTGGCTTGTCCCCGGGATAGGGTTGCGCGATCGTCAGTAAGTATTCTGCCGTCATTGCGTAACAATTCCCTATTTGTTCTCTAGGTTCGACATGTTCATTTAACCAGAGGGGATAACGTTTTCGCCAGCTGTCTGGGTCCGGCTCTTCGGCATTTCTTATACCGACGGCACCAACTGGCATGGATTGCAGTAAGTCGTTGGGATCACTATCATTTTCAATGATACTCATTTCCATGCTATAACTAGGTACTCCGGGAGGTTTGTTGTTCCCATTTCCGACTACCTTGTTTTTATCATCGCAGTTGCGAGATAGATGGCCTGTTTCTCCACAGTTGAAACATCTCCCTTCGGCCCTCATTCGAGCCATATCCTTTTCGGATAGGTGAGCAAATTTTACTGACTTCTTTCGAGCCGTATTTGCATTTCCAAAATTTTTTGGACGGGAAGATGAACTTTCTTGAGTTCGTTTCTTGAAAGGTTGCGAGGAGCTCTGGTGTGACTGGTTGTGCGAACGCTCTTGCTTGGCGTCATTATGACTACCGCTACCGGAGGGTTTATCGTGATCTCGAGCTTTGTGATTTTTGTCTCGATTCGTATACGATATAGAACGCGATGCAGTATCACGACCTCGTTTATGAAAGTTGTCCGGATTATTGGATCGCCATCCCTTTTGGGATTGACCTCTAGGCTCATCTCGGCGGCTCACAACATTGTCCGCTATCTCGATCATTTCGGCTTTAGCTACAACTTCGTTCCAAGTAGATGAGTCCGGATTCAGACCGTCTCTCCATAAGGCTTTTTGAATCCTTGTGTTCAGGCCGTACCAGAGTTTCACTACTTTCATTTCTGATGACATGGATCCCAACATGCTAAATAGTTCCTGTAATTCGAATACGAAATCAGAAACGGTTTGATTTTGTTTCTGATGAGAATCATCCAGCTTAAGTCTCATTCGCTGTCTGTAATCGATTGGGAAACAATGATTGAAAAGTTCCGTAAAGAACTTGTACAGATTCCAATTCTTTGGGTCATCTGAGGCTACTTTTTGCATGTAGAACGTGTAGGCTTTCCCGTCAAGATAGTGTGCCAAGATCCTTATTTGGCGATCTCGAGACACCTTGCCATCTCGGAGATAGGCTTCTCCCTCCATGATAAATCGGTGATAAGCTCTGGCATCGGCCGCACCGTCATAATCTTTAGGAGGGATAGGCTTGATTGATGTACCAAATTTATTAGGCCTCTTAGGACTTCGGCGAGATTTCTTTTTCGATCGTCGCTTGTGACGTTTGGATCTCGAGCTACTATAGGATCTGTCAGAATCCGAGTAGTCGGTACTTTCGTCTCCTGACGATGTGTCAGATGGGTCGCTAGGACCTTCTGGGTCCTTGCTCAGTCGAGCTACATTTCCTAAGGCGACTCCTAAGCTGCTGTTAGGAACTATTTGAGCTGCTGGTTTGGATCCAGCTCTCTGGACTTCAGGACTTCGAGTGTTACCAGCTGGAACAACCGGTGTAACTCTAGGGAGCTTATTGCCTTCCTTAGAGGCTTTCTTATTCTCATTCTTTGAGATCCTTTCTGCTTCCTTTCGCCCTTCTTCATAGGCTTCTAGCAGCAACTTCTGGACGTGCGTCTTCATCTCTTCAGGGTCTATTTCGGCGTTTCCCCAGTTTCGGGGATCAACGGTTTTCCCCTTGTCTCGAGAAGGTCCGGATTCAGGGGCGGACGTCTCGGCAATCAAGTCTTGATGATTAGGTTCTCTTGTACTCGGGAACTCCTCTTTGGTTTCTTTATATCCCTCTTGCTTAGAGGGTAACGTCTTAGATTTTATTAATTTATCTAATTTCTTATTTTTGGTACTCCTTGTATTAGAGCCCAAACTATGCGCGCGACGATTGGTCTTATGGGACCGGTTGTCGTCGGAGTCGTGATCCGAGTGTTTGTACTCGACATCAGTGCTGGCCCTGGCTTCTTCAGGGTCTGCTATCTCCCCATCAAAAGGGGGCATCTCAGTGAGTGCCATGCTCGGCAACTCATCCCACTGCGGGGAAGGGGATCTCGAGGTCTGTTCCTCGGCAGTCACGAGCTGCTCGCAATTAACTCCTGGGGAATCGTGGACGGCGGTGTCGGGGCCGGCCTCTGGCCGGTGAGCGAGACGCGTGCTTCCGAGCCTGCTCCAAAAGAGGAGCGCGCCCCAACACCGGGACGCAAGCGGCGCGGCCCGGATGCGCTTCATCGCGGGAATCGCCGTTACCACGGCCGCCTTTGCACTGTCCGCGCACCCGCAGATCCCCATTTATTCGGCATTGACGGCGGCGGCGTACGCGGTGTTTCGCGACTGGCGTCGTTCGCCGGGCGTTATCGCCGCCGTTGGTTTGGGAGGCGGGCTGGCCGGGTTTGCGCTTTGGCCGATGGCGTCGCTTCTGCAGCGCAGCAGCCGGGTACTCGCCCTGAACGCCCCGACCAACGATGTCGCGATGCCCTACGCGCGGATGCCGTCGCTGCTGTTTCCGTGGCGTGACGGGGCTGCGGCGGGGGTCGATCGCCCGCCGGGCGTCGGCGATTTCATTGGCGGCTACCCGTCGGAGGCTTACTACTGGGACACGATCGCCTACATCGGTTGGATTCCATGGGCAGCCGTGCTTTTCCTGGC
>JANMSP010000052.1:0-1640 GCA_031389475.1 Pyrinomonadaceae bacterium | reverse complement strand
ATTCGTGATGGATTGATTCAGCTGGACCCGGATGGTGCAGAGATATACAAAGCCAACGCGGAAGAATATATTACGCAACTCAATGAATTGGATGCATGGATCGTTGCACAGGTCGATCAAATTCCTCTGGAGCGCCGTCTGCTGGTCACTAATCACGAGGCGGGCGGATATTTTGCGGAGCGATACGGGTTTACTGTGATCGGTGCAGTGATTCCAAGCCTGAGCAGTGACGCGGGAACATCCGCCCAGGGAATGGCCGCGCTGATTGACTTGATCAAATCTTCCGGTGCGCCTGCGATCTTTCTTGGTGAAGTGGAAAGCACAGATCTCGCCGATCAGATCGCAGCTGAGACCGGGGTAAAGGTGGTGGATGACCTGTATCTTGAGTCGTTGACTGATGGTCCGCCCGCCCCTACATATATTGAAATGATGAAGCACAACGTTTCACGGATCGTGGAAGCTTTAAGGTAAGATTAAGTGAAAGTGTGAACGTCTTTCAATCGCAAATCGCAAATCGCAAATCGCAAATCGCAAATCGCAAATCAAATGACACATACACCTCATCGCCTTGAAATTGAACATGCTTCCATCGGCTATGGAGAGAAGATCGTTTTGCACGATCTATCCTTCCAGGTGCCGCATGGTGCGCGTGTTGCAGTCGTCGGCCCGAATGGTGCGGGGAAGTCCACCTTGTTTAAAGCACTCGTCGGCATTCTGCCATTAAAGAGTGGACAAGTTCTCATTCATGGCCAGGCCCCTGGCGTGCATCAGGATTGTGTCGCCTATGTGCCGCAACGCGAAGATGTGGACTGGCGCTTTCCGGTCACGGTCAATGATGTTGTCATGATGGGCCGTTTCGGTCAAATGGGTTGGTGGAAGCAGCCACGCCTGCGTGACAAACAGATCGTTCAAAAGAGCCTCGAACAAATGGGCATCGCCGACCTCGCGCATCATTCGATCGGGCAGCTTTCCGGGGGACAGCAACAGCGTGCATTTCTGGCACGTGCCCTGGCGCAGGAACCGCACATCTTGTTGATGGATGAACCCTTTACCGGCGTGGATGCCACCACTCAGGAGGCAACATTTACCCTGCTTGATCATCTGCGCGAACAGCAGGTGACCGCGATCATTTCAACGCATGACTTGAACCTTGCCGCCTCCCGCTTTGACCTGGTGCTTTTGATCAATCATCGCCTGGTTGCATTTGGGACGCCACAGCAGGTCTTCGTCAAAGAGAATCTTGCCAGCGCATTTGGAAATTCGTTGCTGGTGATGGACAATGGCATGATGCTGGTGGATGAGTGTTGTCCGCCGGATGAGAAATATTCAATTGACGATTGACGATTTTTGATTGTGGATTTACGATTATTTAAAAATGGAGGCTGCCATGGATGAGAAGACTTTCAAGGAGAGAACGAAAAAATTGGCCGTTTCAATCCTCATGGAAGTGAATAAACTTCCACGTTCTCTGGCGACAGACGCCATTGCAAGACAGCTTGTGCGTTCTGGCACATCCATTGGGGCGAATTATCGAGCTGCCTGCCGAGCAAAGTCAGTTGCGGATATGATTAATAAATTGAAGATTGTTGAGGAGGAAGCTGATGAGACACTCTATTGGCTTGAGCTCCTTGTTGAAGCAG
>JANMSP010000042.1:0-3926 GCA_031389475.1 Pyrinomonadaceae bacterium | reverse complement strand
TGTATCGATTGTCGCGGACGATCAGGTCTTCGATCACGCGGCGTTCGAGTTTTTCGCGGCTGGCGTCTTCTTCCATATCTTCGGCGACGGCGTATTCGACCGGCACGGAATGGTTTTTTACTCGGACATGCAACGCGCCCGTGATCTTCTTCGTTTCGTCACGCATCTTCTGCATTTCCAAAAGCGAATTCGGAATGCCGAGGCGTCCGCGTAATGTGATCTCGATGACCGGTGCCGGAAAACCTTCTTCGGCGACTCGGGCCTGCTGGCGAATTGTATCGAGAACGCCGTCAGTAATATCTCTAGTCTCGGCAAAGTTCGAGACGTCGAATGGCAGACGCTGAAACGGGCGCTGGTGGTAATCCTGAATGTGCCGTGCCGAAACTTCATTATTCTCGCCGACCTCGACGATAAAAACGCCGCGTGTTTCGCGATATTCACTGATATTCGTCACCTCGATAGATCCCGGATTGAATGCCCAGTTGTCGATCTCGTAGTGCATGTGCGTATGGCCGAGGCCTACGTATTCGGTGGCGGATTTTAGCTCGCTTAGTGCCGCAATCGAAAGAGCGGGAATCGGATGCGTCTGATGGCCTTCGACATCGGTGTGGAGCATCAGGATATGAAACGCATCTTCACGCCGGTTTTCCTTTATTGCCGAGGTCAGCATCGGAATCGCCCAATTTGCAGACGCTCCGTACCAATGCGAGCCGAAAATTCTTGCACGGCCGATGTCGATGTAGCCGCCCTTGCCGTCTTCCCAAGGTTCGTAGGACATTTTGCCTTCGCTATTGGTAGGTTCGAGAAGGTGAACGAGATTCCAGTTTGCGAGTGATCGGAGCCAGCTATATTCGCTGTCGGAGTGTTTCTGGTCGTGATTGCCTTCGATGGTAACTATCGGAATTCCCGCGTCCTTCAGCATATTCAGGCCGGCGACGGCGTAATTCATCGTTTCAGGCGGCACGGCACGTTTATGAAAAAAATCGCCGCACATTATGACGAAATCGACTTTTTCCGCGACGGCGTATTTACGCAAAACATCGATCCATGCATCAAAAAAATCACGCGGGCTCTCGGCAAGCTGATACCGTGTGCAGCCTAGGTGCACGTCGGAAATGTGGAGAAACTTCATAAGACAATTTTACCACAGAGAGCACGGAGAGTGAGACATACGGTGACGTGCTGATTTTTCGGTTTTAGCTTTCTTTGCGTTCTTTGCGGCTTTGTTTTGCGCCTTTGCGTGAAAAAAAAGAGGTTTCACGCGGAGACGCGAAGGACGCAAAGGAAAACCAAGGAAGAAAAAGTATAATTGGACGCGACACAAATATCACAACAAAACCCCTTTTTAATTTACGCCTTTTCTCTGTGCCCTTCGTGTTCTCTGTGGTAAATTATCCGCATGGAAAAAGTCACATTGATTACCGGAGCATCGAGCGGAATCGGGCTGGAAACCGCGAAACTGTTTCAGGCAAAAAACTGGAAGGTCGCCGCGACGATGAGAAATCCTGAAAACTCCGAAGATCTGCAGAATATCGCCGACATCGAATGCATCCGCCTCGACGTGACGGATAATGAATCGATCAAATCAGCGATTGCGGAAACAATGGAAAAGTTCGGACGCATCGATGCGGTCGTGAATAATGCGGGTTACGGACTCATCGGGCCTTTCGAAGCGGCAACTCAGGAACAGATAGAGAAACAGTTTCAAACCAATGTATTCGGTTTAATGAACGTTTGCCGCGAAATATTACCGTATTTTCGTGGGCGGAAGAAGGGAATTATTGTAAATGTCGCATCGGTGGGCGGGCGAATGACGTTTCCGTTCTCGAGCCTTTATAACTCGACCAAATGGGCCGTCGAAGGTTTCTCCGAGTCGCTCCAGTTCGAACTGGAACAATTCAATATCAGAGTAAAGATAATCGAACCGGGACCGATTAAAACAGACTTTATCGGTCGCTCGCTGGATCCGGCGCGTAAGGAAAGTTTAACGGCATATGACTACTTATTCGATAAATACGTCGCGAACATGAATAAAGCAGGAGCGGACGCACCTGACGGATCGGTTGTTGCTCAAACGATCTATGATGCCGTCACCGATGGCTCGCGAAGGCTGCGATACGGCGTAAATACAAAGGGAATTCTTGCTGCTAGAAAGATTTTGCCCGACAGCTTGTTTTTCCCGATCATCAGAAATATCATTTTAAAATAGCAATAGTCGCGGGAAAATGAGAATATAGCGAACTAGTTCTTTTCTTTTTTAATCCGAAAACTTCCCCGATTAAACTAGCTGGAGATTTTTGGGCTTTTTATAACCACGCATTGTTAACAAATGAAAATTTTACTCTACAATCCTGATAACGGCATCACGCGTAATTTCATGCCTCATCTGTGGATGTTTCTCCTGCAATCACTCACTCCGAAGGAGCATGAAGTAATTCTAATCGACGGTAACGCAAAGGCGATGTCCCGTCCGGAACTGGTCAAATATTGCAAGGACGAAAATATCGGACTTGTCGGTATTGGAGCGATGACGCGAATGGTCGCAAGGGCTTATCTGGTCGCCGACGCCTTGCGCGAAGCGGGAATTCCAGTCGTCATGGGTGGGCCGCACGTTACCGAATGTCCCGATGAAGCTTTAGGCAAGGACGGCGGGCCGCGTCACGCGGATGCAGTCGCACTCGGCGAAGCGGACGAAACGTGGCATCTGATCGTCAACGATGCGGCGAACGGAACGCTGAAAGAAATTTATCAGCCGGAAGTCGATCCGAAAGGAAACGACAAAAAGCCGAATCTACAGCCTTATCCGCATATTCCGTGGGAAACGCTCGACCTTGAACAATTTAGCCTCGTGCCGAAATTCTTGAAGCCGATGCTCTCGAAAATGGGCGAAGGCTGGGGCTCGTTTCACGTCGTGCCGATTGAAACCGGACGCGGATGTCCGTACGGATGTGAATTCTGTACGGTGACCGGATTCTTCGGCGATTCAATTAGATTTCGTTCGAATGAAAGCGTGATCGAAGAACTTTTAAGATTGAAAGCCAGGGCAAAACGCGACAAAGGCCAGATAGCGGTTTTCTTTATCGACGATAATCTCGCGATCAACAAGAAGCGTCTGAAATCACTTTTGCGTGACATGATCGCGGCCGATGCAAGACTGCCGTGGGTTGCACAGATCAGTGCGAATCTATTGGACGATGAGGAATTGGTGGATCTGATCGCTGAATCCGGTGCCAAATGGATTTTCATCGGAATGGAATCGATCGACCCGGCGAACATGGCGGATGTTAACAAGACATTTTCCAAACCGGCGAATTACCAGGGCATTTTGGATGGATTGGCGCGTCGTAATATCTTTGCGATCACTTCGTTCATTTTCGGAATGGATAACGATACGGTGGGCGTCGCGAAACGAACGGTCGCCGAGATCGAAAGCTGGGCGCCCGGCCTGCCGGTATTCGGCCAGCTTACGCCGTTTCCTTCAACACCATTGTATGACCGCCTTCAAAAAGCGGGAAGGCTTCACCGGCCGAAACACTGGCTGGAATTCGCACCGTTCGTCATGGCGCATAATCCGCTGAAAATGACGATTGAGGACGCGAAGGACGAAACTTTCGACGCCTGGTCGGTCTCATACAGCCCCGAGCGAAATTATGAAGCGATCGAAGCTATAAAACATACTCCGATCGATGTTCGCATTGGTCATCTGGTCGCAAGACTTTTCTTCCGCGGTATATATTTCCCGCAAATGAGTAATTGGGCTTGGATGAAATTGCTGTTCGAGAATCGTAAACCGATTTTGAGTTTAACGAGAGAAGGTTTAAGTACGTGGCGAAAAGCACGCCGCCGCCGGAAAGTTTCAGGTGAAGCAATGCAGACTTAATAGCGGTGAAGCCGCGGAAAGAAAATAGCCAGACGTGAAACGTCTG
>JANMSP010000012.1:0-8080 GCA_031389475.1 Pyrinomonadaceae bacterium | reverse complement strand
ATTTTCCTCGGCCCCACCGGCGTAGGTAAAACGGAACTCGCCCGCGCACTCGCCCGCTATCTGTTCGATACGGAAGATGCGCTGGTTCGCATCGACATGTCCGAATACATGGAAAAATTCACGGTAAGCCGCCTCATCGGTGCGCCTCCGGGATATGTCGGCTACGAAGAAGGCGGCCAACTAACCGAAGCGGTTCGCAGACGCCCATATTCGGTGATTCTTTTCGACGAGATCGAAAAAGCCCATCCGGATGTGTTTAATGTACTGCTCCAAATTCTGGATGACGGTCGTCTTACAGATTCAAAAGGCCGCGTAGTCGATTTCAAAAACACGGTATTGATAATGACCTCCAATCTCGGTTCGCGAGAAATACAGGCGGCCGAGGGCAATGAAAAACAGGCCCGCGAATCGGTAATGGGAATCTTGCGTGATCATTTCAAACCCGAGTTCTTGAATCGAATTGACGATATTGTCGTATTTGAACAATTATCACGGGACGAGATCGCGAAGATAATCGATATCCAGCTTGAAAAGTTGCGTAAAAATCTTGGCGAACGCGGTATTGCAATAGAACTGGATGATTCGGCAAGAGAATTGATAATTACCGAGGGTTACGATCCTGTTTACGGCGCACGTCCCTTGAAACGTGCAATTCAAACCTTGATTCAGAACCCGATGGCGGTGAAACTGCTCAAGGCTGAGATCGCGAGCGGGCAGACAGTGAAACTTTCGGCGGAAAATGGCGAGATGCATTTCGCTGCTGCTGAGAACGAACAGAAGGCGGCCGGCAGTTAGTTTATCGCTCTGAGTTCACGCTTCCGCGTGTCTTATGCTTCAGGTCAAAGATACGCTGAAGCGTGAACTCAGAACGCGCCTTTCCTATTGGCGATTTACGAATTACTATTTACGAACAATGTTTAAGAAGAAAAAGATGAATGAGAACGAACCGATAAACGACGAATTTCTGGAAGACGAAACACAGAGAATTCCTTTTGCGGACAAAAGACGGTTTAACGATCAGGGCGAACGTATCATGGGCGACGTGGAAGCACTAAAGAAGCCAGGGAGATCGGCGCTGGAAATTGATCTGGAGCAAAAGCTCAGAGTCGAAACCGACCGCCGCGAAGCCGCCGAAGCTAAATTGATCGGCGTCCAGGCGAAATTCGAAGAAGCTAAAGCGGGACTCGAAAAAGAGACCTCTGATATGCGCGCCAGATTGATGAAAACGCTGGAAGACCGTGCAAAGCAAGGCCAGTTTAATTTCCTCACGACGCTTTTGCCGGTGCTGGATAATCTGAATTTAGCAATCGCCGCAAGCGAAAAAGATTCGTCCGCCGAAGTGCTTTTAGGCGGCGTTAAAGGAACAGCCCGATCATTCGAGCAAGCCCTTTTGATTGTTGGTGTTGAAGCCCTGCCGTCGGTCGGCTCGGATTTCAACCCGGAAATTCACGAAGCTATCGATACAGTAATGGTCGATGCCGATCAGGACGGCAAAGTAACGGCGGAATATTCGCGCGGTTATAAATTGAGTGATAGGCTTCTCCGTCCCGCAAAAGTACAAGTCGGCAAAGCATCGGCACAATCATCGAGCGAATGACAGTATGAAATATGATATACCGGTTGCCTGCCTCCTTACCGACAGTGAATTGCAGGTCCGTCGAAAGAATCACCTCGAAAATCTGGCCGTTTCCCTGATCGATTTTACCGAATCAGGAAGCGGCTATATTTACCGTTTCCCGCTCGATAGTTTGATCTTGAGGGATCTCGCTAAAATTATAGATTTGGAACGGCAATGCTGTCCGTTTCTTAGTTTCACCCTTACTCTTGAAGCCGGAGATTCTTTTGTAGAGTTGGAGATCGCCGGTCCTGATACATCAAAGGAAATGATCCGCAGGCTATTCCTATGGAATGCGGATTTACAGGCTCCTTAAGACGATTGGTATGTATATCCCTATCAAACGGCCCAATCGCTCAAAAATTGTTTCTTTTTTCCTTTCTTTGTTTTCAGTGATGCCATAGAATAGACGGACTCGTATATTCGACAGACCTTGCTCCCCCGCAATCGTCTTTAAATACAACTATTTTTTTCGCCTAAATCAATGCTTAGCGCCTTATGGCGCCTCAAGAAGGAGTATCAAAATGTCGTCCAGGAAGTTCAAACTCTCAAAATATGCGTCTCTATTGTTTAATACTGCATTGCTAGCCGGTGTATTTACACTTCCTGCAGTAATGGCTCAAACCGGTTCGCGCGAAAAAGACGATTTGCAGAATAAAATGGAAATCATCAAGTCCGAGATGGAGAAACCGGACAGTTCGCCCGAGTGGCAGAATATGTATAACAGATTAATCGGCAGATTTAGCGACTGTGGCCCGATCGGACAATTCATAAAAAAGATCGATTCTGGCGATCCGCTCGCTCCCGCCGCTCCGAGCCTTTGCATAAACGGTACGTTGGCTGTCTCGGATCCAGACTATAACCGTGTATTAGCGAGTTCAGGGGGAACGGGGATTGGAACCGGAGCCGTAGGCAATTGCAGCCTAAGCGGAACAGCGACTGCCGCTAATCATGATAACTATAGCTTCAATCTTTCGGGCTGTGCTGCATTCCCGACAGAGGTAACCGCCACACTGTGCGGCCCTGCGGGATGTCAGCATTTGGGTAACGTGGATACAATGATGACCCTTTATAGAAATGTACCGGCCGGCGACCCATTGACAGCTAACGGCGGACTTCCGGCTGTTTTCAATCCGGCTTCGCCTTGCACTAATGCCCGTGCCGCCCAAGATGATCTTGGCACGACGGCGGGAACGACGAATAATCCCGGAGGGTCAACCTGCAATCAGGCGGTTGGAGCCAATTGCGTCGCACCTTGCACAAGCCCGTCGAACGCAGGCGGCCTATCGGGTTTTAGGCGGCAACTTGGAAACGGAAGGTTTACGATCGTAGTGGCTGGATTTAGTAATACCACTGTTGGATCTTATAACCTTTATTTGAATGCCCCGGCAGCGGGCTGCATCATTGCTCTCGCTCCCAGTGCTGCAAGTGCGAGCATTGGCGGAAGGATCCGGAACGCGGCTGGCAGCGGAATCCGAAATGCGATTATTACTATATCCGGTGCGTCTCTCGCGGAACCGCGTTCCGTTCGTTCGAGCAGTTTCGGATACTACACGTTCGAAAATTTGCAGGCGGGCGAAACGTATACGCTATCAATTGGCGCAAAACGTTTCACCTTCGCGTCATCCGCTCAGGTGGTTACGTTGAATGACAATGTTGCCGATGCAGACTTTATCAGCGAACAGTAATTTCACTTTATCTTCTTCGCGTTTTTAGGAGTGCGGGTGGCAAAGGCATCCGCACTTTTTTCGTTGCATTCTGCGGCAATGTGACGAACAAGACCGAAATGTCTTTTCCAGCCGCCATTCGAAATGTTAGTATAAGAATTAGGGCGGCAAATTCTTTAAAACCGGCATCGAAAGTTTAAGGAATTAAAACAAGATTTATGGCAGATATAGACGCATACAAAGACAAATTTAGCGACAGCGGTCGGCGTGTTTTAGAATCCGCCTTGGATGAATCCAAGAAGCGCGACCAGAATTATGTCGCGATAGAACACATTTTGCACGCCGTCGCCAATGAGGAAGATGAACTTTTCACAGCCACAATGCGGGATTTGGCTGTCGATCCGCGTTCGGTTAAATTGCTGATCGAAAAACGGATGGCGAGCGGCCGTCAGCATAGCGGCAAAGGGTACCGTATCGCGCCGGAAACCACCGAATTATTCAAGCGTGCGATGGACCGCGCCCGTTCGCAAGGTCGCCGCGTTATTGACGGCAGCGATATTTTCTATGTTCTTTCGAATGACGAGAGAAGCATTCTAAACGATGTACTGCAAAATCTCGGCGTGCCTTCGGACGAAGTCGCTCAAACCGCGCGTACGAGAATTCGCAAGCGAGAAAAGGAAGAGGAACGGTCGAGGCAGAAATATGAATTGCCATCGTTTCTTCGCCATTTCGGAATTTCGATGAACAAGATGGCCCGCGAGGACAAATTTGCGCCGACCATCGGCCGCGAAAAAGAGATCTTGCAAATGATCGAGATCCTTTCGCATAAGGAGCGTTCGAATTCACCTATGCTGGTCGGTGAACCGGGCGTAGGGAAAACAGCGGTTGTCGAAGGCCTGGCAAGATTGATCGAGCTGGAACCGGAAAAAGTGCCGGCGCGGCTTCGCGATTCACATATTGTTCAGTTGCAGATGGGCGGGCTCGTCGCGGGTACAATGCTTCGAGGGATGTTTGAAGAACGCATCAAAGGCATCATCGACGAAGTAAAAGAGAAAACTAATATCATTCTTTTCATCGATGAAGCCCACACCATAATCGGTGCCGGTGCCGCGATGGGAACGTCGTCCGACGCGGCAAATATGTTTAAATCGAGCCTTGCCCGCGGTGAACTTCGGATAATCGGCGCGACGACAACGACTGAGTATAAGGAATACATCGGCGAGGACGAAGCTCTTTCCCGACGCTTCCGTTTAGTAAAAGTGGACGAACCGACGATCGATCAAACGAAAGAAATTCTCATGGGTTTGCGTCCCCGTTTGGAGAAGAATTACTCGGTCACAATTTCAGATGAGGCTATAAATACCGCTCTGGAAATGTCACCGAAATACATTCGTAATCTTCATCTTCCGGACAAAGCGATTGGCTGGCTGGATACGGCCTCAGTTAAGGTTGAGATCAACGGGCCTAACGGTTTGACCGTTCTGCCAGAACATATTATTGACGTCATTTCCCAGGAATCGCGCATTCCGAAGGACATGATCTACCGCGATACATCCGACCGGTTTTCGGCGATGGAAATCGATCTGGCAAACCGCGTGATCGGTCAGAAAGATGCTGTCCGTTCAGTAGCTGAAAGGCTACGGTTGAACAAAGGCCCACTTAAGGATAATCATTACGCGCCGGATGGCGTGCTGCTTTTCCTCGGCCCGACGGGTGTTGGCAAAACGGAACTCGCGAAAGCCGTTGCCGAATTTATGTTCGGTGATGAAGGCAAGATGATCCGTATTGACATGAGCGAATATGGCGACGGAACGGTAGGTATTGAAAAGCTTATCGGAATGCCGCGAGGCATTGTCGGCAGCGAACGCGGCGGTATTTTGACTGAACAGCTTCGCGATAATCCATACACGGTTTTGCTGCTCGATGAGGTCGAAAAAGCTTCGCCGTATTTGATGAATTTGTTCCTCCAGGCATTCGACGAAGGCTGGATGACTGACGGACGCGGCAAGAAGGTTTATCTTTCCGACGCGATCGTTATCATGACCTCAAATCTTGGCTCGGAGAACTTCAAGCGGTACGAAAAACCGCTCGGGTTCGGCCAGAAAACGCTTGGTGACGTGATCCAGATCAAGGGCGAGGTAATGAAGGCGGCGGAAACACGCTTCTCGCCGGAATTCCGAAACCGCATTGACGAGATCATTATATTCTCGCCGCTGACGATGGATGAAGTTCGCGATATTGCCAAAATTTACCTTGCTAAACTCAAACGCAAAATGGAATCGCAGGGTAAATTGGTCGAAGTTTCGGAAGCCGCGCTCGATCTTTTGACGGAAAAAGGTTTCAGTCCGGCATACGGTGCCCGTTTCCTGAAACGCCACATCGATCAAAAGGTGAAACTTCCGATAACTAACGAATGGAAAATGGGAATGCGCTTCGTTGTCGATGCCGAAAACGGCGAGATCGTCGTCAAACCGATGGATGCGTTCAGCCTGAACTAAACCATTCGAAAACTTTCTGCATCAAAGGCTTTGGTGATAAAATGTCATCAACGCCTTTTTCTCTTGGAGAATATGTATGTTGGAAAAATATCGAGCTACAATTTGCGGCGACAGGATCGAATGGGAAGGCGAATCTCCGAAAACTTTGACCAACGCCGCCTCGATCAAGGTAGATGTTACAGTTGTCTCCGCCAAGCGTGAATTAAAAAAACCTGACGGCAAAAAAATGGCGGAAGCGTTAGCTAAGATTGCGGCTAAAGGTGGAGTAGTCTCGATCAAAGATCCCGACAAATGGCTGCACGAGATTCGTAAGGATCGGCCGCTTCCCGGACGCTAATGACTCTCTTAGACAGCAATATAATAATTTATTCCGCGTTACCCAAATATGAGTTTTTGCTCGAGTTTATCCGAAATAACTCACCGTTTGTTTCTGATATTAGCCGCGTCGAAGTATTAGGGTTTCGTGAACTTACTGTAGAAGACATCTTTTATTTTGAGTCATTTTTTGAATCGACCATTCTTATCCCGATTTCAGAAAAGGTTATTTTAGAAGCTATCACTCTTCGTCGAATTAGGAAGATGTCGCTAGGCGATTCGATAATTGCGGCTACCGCAATTATAAATCGTTTTGAACTAATAACCAGCAATACTAAGGACTTTAAGTGGATAAACTCCCTAAAGATAATAAATCCTTTAGAAAACCTATAATGAAAAAATTCTTGTTATCACTTTTATTTGCTTCCTGTCTCTACGGATTTGCAGACGCACAAGATTCGCCGCTGAAAATCCTGAAAAATCCTAAACCTGAATTACCTAGAGGTTACGCCACATTGGACGCTCAAGGATCTATCATTCTCAAGGTAGAATTCCTAGCAAATAATACTGTTGGTAAAATTTCACCAATAACCAGGATGCCTATATCGAACTTATCTGAACTAGCAATTGAAGCCGCCAATAAAATCAGTTTCGAGGCCGAAGTTAAAGGCGGAAATGCTGTAGATAATTTTAGATTCATTCATTATGGTTACAGTTGGGATGGTTTCTGGAAAATGCCGCTCGTATTTTCTCAAAACGAAAATCAACAAACAAAAACTGATCCGCAGGCCGAAGCAGTTCTCCAAAAAGCGATTCTAAACCTCGGCGGCGAGAAATATACGAATGTAAAAACGCAGGTCGGCCGGGGCCGTTACAGTATTATTCGCGAGAATGTTGTGATTTCCTCGCAGACATTTATCGATGTGATCGTTTTCCCGTTTAAGGAGCGCACTGATTTTAAGGGCGGCGGCGTACGCTCGGTGCAGACCAATACGGACGAAACCGGCTGGGTTTATGACGGAGATCAGGATCTGATAAAAGTGCAGGACGAAAAGCAGATCGAGAATTTTAAACGAGGCATGCAAACGAGCCTCGACAACCTGCTTCGCGGTCATTGGCGTGGTGACGCGACTCTGTCTTATGTCGGAAGGCGCCCGGCAACGCTCGGCAAACGGAACGAGGTCGTCAAACTAACCTACAAAGACGGCTTTACCGTCGAATTCGAATTCGCCGCCGATGACGGCCTGCCGCAGAAAGCGTTATATAAACGCCTCAACCCGGACAACGAAGAGATCAAGGAAGAAGACCGCTACGCCCAATTCGTCGAAACCGGCGGCATAAAAGCTCCTTACGTCGTCGATCATTTCACCGCCGGCGCTCACACATCGCGGATAAACTATGAAACGGTCGAATTCAACAAATCAGTTCCCGATTCTATCTTCACTAAGCCCTCTAGCCCGAAAGAGTTAAAAAAAGATTTGAAGCTGTAGCGCGAAACCAAGCCTGCGGGCCGTTTCAGGCGCCCTTACCCGGGACGCATTTGTAAGCTTTAAAAAGTCGATAAAAGTGTCGCGGGGGCGACACTTTTTTGCCGTTTAATTTTGGAACGGCTGAAATTGATAATACCGCCGGACGGCGAGCGGAATTGACGGAATCGGTGAGGACAAAAAAAAGGGCAATAATATACTTGACACACCCAGATTCTTATGTTAATCTCTTAACATGATGAACGAGAACGAGTTACCGAAAACCTTACAGCAAGCAGTCAAATACTTTTCCGACGAATTACTTTGCGTCAACTTTGTCGCTTCATTGCGTTGGGCTGATGGCGTTGCTGTATGTCCGCATTGTGATAACGATAAGACCTCGTTCTTAACCACTAGAAAGATCTGGAAGTGCAAAGCCTGTAAGAAACAGTTTTCGGTAAAGGTCGGGACTATCTTTGAGGATTCGCCGATCAAGTTGGACAAATGGTTAATGGCTAT
>JANMSP010000002.1:0-2320 GCA_031389475.1 Pyrinomonadaceae bacterium | reverse complement strand
GTCTTCGCGTGAAACCTCTTCTTTTCACGCGAAGCCGCAAAGCCGAGCCGCGAAGAACGCAAAAAGAAAACACCATAAGTTTAGAACATTACCTTTTCAAAATGGAGGCTATTTGATAAACTAATCGCTTCTCGCGAAATTGTAGATTCTTGAGGTATTTAGCGAACAACGTATCTTTGCGTAGTACAATCCAAAGGCTTAAAATCCCTGCTGCTGGCAATATCTAATACAGGATTTAAGAATATGAGAAATATTTCAAAGGTTACGGCCCTCGGTTTTCTAATTTTATCCGCATTTACTGCTTCCCAAGCTCAAACGGTTACGCCGACGGCTACGGACACAGTTGTTCCAACTGCTTTTCCGGGCAGTCAATCAAAAGATGAGCGGTATCGTATCGGTTTTCAAGATCAACTGGAAATTCGGGTATTCGGCCATCCGAAACTCGAACAGAAGGTAAATGTTAACTCGAACGGCACGATTAATCTTTTCAGGCTCATGTCACCGGTAGTAGCGGTCTGCCGAACTGAGAGGGAATTGGCGGACGACATTGCTGAGGCTTATAAAAAAGATTATCTGCGGAATCCGGAGGTCACGGTAACCGCAACCGAGCAGCGATCACAGGGCTATGCGGTAATTGGAGCGGTCGATAAACCGGGACATTATTACATCAACCGCCGCATCCGCCTTTTGGAACTTCTCGCGCAGGCGGGCGGCCCAACGAAGGAAGCTGGAACCCGTATCCTCGTTGCCCGAACGGGCAGCACCTCAAATTGCAAAATGAATGACGCGGCTACTGCCGAAGAAAATGTCGCATTGATGGATTTCAAGATCAACGATGTGATGGAGAATAAACAGGATCTTGTTATGCAGGCCGGCGATATTGTATCGGTGCTCGACGCCGATGTAGTTTATGTTTACGGTAATGTAAATAAGCAGGGCCAAGTTATAATCAAGGAGCCCATTACGCTGACGCAGGCAATCGTTTCCTCCGAAGGCTTAAAGCCCGCTACGAAGAAAGACCGTGTAAGAATCCTGCGGCAAAAGCCGGGCAGTATGGAACGCGAAGAATTTGTTTACGATCTGAATGCGATCGATAAAAGGAAGATCGAAGATCCGTTTCTCCAGCCGAACGATATTGTCGCCGTTTCGGAAGACCGAACCAAGAGTATCTTGAACGGGATCAGAAACAGCCTGACTCAGGGCGCATCGAGCATATTTTACAGATTCCCGTAAAAAGTAGAAAAAATGAAAGAAAGTCGTGAAATTGTTCATAAGCCGTCAAATGAACCGCTGGAATTCGAACGTCAATTCGATCCGCAGATCGTCACGGGCACGGGCCGCTATCCGGCCTATCGAAATACCGACGCCCCGGAAGGATTTCAGCTTTTGGATTATTGGCGGGCAATAAGAAAGCGCCTGTGGCTCGTGATCGGAATTTCAGTACTCGCAACGACGCTGGTGGCGATCTACATGGCCCGCAAGCCGGATATTTATCTCGCGAGTGCGACTATTCAGGTCGATAACGAACAGACAAATCCCGATCTTGTAACAAACGACCGCCAGAGATTTTCCTCGAATGCCGACCCTTCATATTTCAATACACAGTTGCAGCTTCTCAAGAGCGAAACGCTGTTGCGAAGGGTAATAAAGGAGCATAACCTCGACACGCACAAGGAATTCCAAGCTGCGAAAAACGACACTTCCGCTCTGCGGTCGATGTTAAAAGCCATTGGCCTTGCAAGCGACGACCCGAAAACGGATGTCGAGGGCACGGATCAGGCTGCACTGAATTCCAGCCTCGTTTCCGCCGATGACATTGCCGAAGCTGTCAGGCTTGCTCCGTATGTGAAATATTTGGATCTGAATGTCGAGATCAAGCCGGTTCGTGAATCAAGAGCAACGGTAAAAGACACGCGGCTGATCGAAATATCGTTTCGCCACACCGATTCCAAATTCGCGGCTAATGTAATAAACGGCATCGGTGAGACATTTACGAATCTCAATCAGGAAAAACGCTCCGGCACGAGCCGCAAGACAAGTGATTTTCTTCAGCAGCGGATCGCGGATCTCCAGTCGGAGATCAGAAATGACGAGATCAAGCTCGTGGACCTCAAGCAGGATAAGGGAATTTTAAAAACGAACGGCGACCAAACGATAGTCATCGAACGCCTTTCGGGCCTTAATAAAGATCTGCTGGTCGCGGAAAATAAACGAAAAAACGCGGAGGCCGAGTATTTTTCCGTTAAGGATTCCCCGGAAGGGATCAATTCATTGGCAGAGGCGGCAAGCGCCCGCTACATTACCGAGCGCGAAAATTCCG
>JANMSP010000555.1:0-9247 GCA_031389475.1 Pyrinomonadaceae bacterium | reverse complement strand
ACAGATTCACTCTTTTTCGTGAAACATGGGCCAAAGCTAATCCCGATCTTACAGATTCAACAACCTTTCTTGCCCCTGTAATCGATGCCGCCCTGCATAAAGAAAGAACAGGACCCGAACAATTTTGCGATACAGTTGATGATATGCCGTCCGGCACTTTTATTTCGAATAACGAGATCGACGCATATCTTGTATTCGAGAAACAGTTGTTTCGCTGGACACCGGCAGGCTACGAGCGTCCAAAGAAGGAGCAAATCAGCTTTCCCGCCAGGATTTTAACGCCCGCATCCGTCATTCGCTCTCTTGACGCTGGTTATCCGGTTAAGATTCATTCGTCTGCTATCGGAAAGCAGGCGAATTTGGCATGATTCTTTTTAGTCAGTTGTTAGATAGTTTGTGGTAAATTGAAACACTTAAGAAGTTCACAAAAACCGATGAAGATTCTTTTTATTTTGTTTGCCATTATCTTCTTGACGAATACTAATTCGCTGGTTTTTGCGCAAGGAAACAAAGTTTCAAAACATAAGCAAAATAATTCTTCGAGCGTCAACAAATCGCGTAGCCGTTACGTCCAAACCGACGGCATTCGTATTCATTACCTTGAATGGAATCCGGGCGGTAATTCAACGATTATTTTACTTCACGGGTTATATGACAGTGCCGATACTTGGTCTGCCGCTGCCCCGCTGCTTGCGCGTAATTATCGTGTCATCGCACTTGACCGGCGAGGCTCTGGCTTAACGGATAAACCCGATAAAGGTTACGATTTTCAAACTTTGGCGGGAGATGTTTTGTCGTTCATCGACAAATTGAATGTGCGGAACGTGCATCTTGTCGGACATTCGGCAGGCGCAGGCGTGGCCTTGACCGTGGCGGCGACTAAACCTGAAAAAATCGACTCCGTTGTTTTGGTTGACGGCGGCTTTTGGGCGAAACGCGCGGAAACTTTTGAACTCAAGCAAACTCCGACTTGTAGCACGAAATCTGCTGACTGCAATCGGGTATCGGCAATTGAACGCGGCAGTATGGATTACGATTCCGAATCGCTATATGCTCGTGTTTCGGCTCCAACTCTTCTGATTTTAGGCATTCCCCCAAAGTCAGAAGCCGAGCAATTCGCACGCGAGTTGCGCGAAGCAGAGTCGCATGTCGAAGAAGTCGCCAATAAAAAATTACGAAATGGAAAAACAGTTGTTATTAAAGAAACAAGTCATTGGATTCAACGCGACCAAACAAACGAATTGGTATCGGCAATAGTAAGTTTTATAAAATAGAGAACACTAATAAGTCATTGGTCGTGACCGAACAAATCTCTTCCAGCGACCATCGTCATCAGTATATCCCTTGAATTAGAGGAAAATACCAGTGCGGCGTGGATTTCGTTAAGAGGCTGCTGGGCCGAATTCGTTAAAGAAACAACCGCAATATCAGCTTGCTTGCCGGCTTCCAGAGTTCCTATCAAATTGTCCAATCCGAGCGCTTTCGCTCCGCCGAGTGTTGCGGTTTCGATAGCTTCCTTCGCGGAAATAAATCTTTTTCGCTCAGGCATATTCCTCGCGGCCAATACGGCAAATCTGGATTCTTCCAATAGATCACAGACGTTATTGCTTGCCACAGAATCGCTGCCCAATCCAACGGCAATTCCCGCATCGAGAAACTTTTCGAATGGAGCGTAGCCGTGGCCGAATTTGGCGTTCGATTTCGGGCAGTGGGCTACCCGCGAACCGCTTGAGGCGATCACGGAAATGTCGCTGTCCGATGCTGTGACGCAGTGTACGAGAAGTGGTTTAGTCTGCAGAATACCTGTGCGCGCAAGATATTCGATCGATGAACAATGCGGGCTTTTCCACTCAACCCCGAATTTTTCATAGTGTTTGGAAAAAAATCCGGTTCCCGTCGTCATTAACGCATCTTCATCGGTGGATTCTGCGGCGTGAATCGAAATTTTTATATTTTCGGATAATGCATATTGAGCGATATGCTCGAAAAGTTTTTCACTGACCGTATATGGCGCGTGCGGCGAAATCCCGACTTTTACCAACTCTGTCTCGCTTTCGCGAAGCTCCAGAATTTTTTCCTTGAGCTTCCCGAAATCTTCGCCGGCGGTTTTGTTATCAGGGGAGAACTCGGTTTCCTGAAATAAGATGCCGCGTAATCCGGTTGTCTTTAATGCGGCGAATCCAGCCTTTCCGAAACGTCCGATGTCGCCGAAACACGTTACACCGGCCCGAACGCCTTCCAAAGCTCCGGCCATTGCGGCGGCCTCGATTTCCTCATCGGATAATTTCGCACGGGCGGCGGTAAGTTTCAGCAGCCAGCCGGTAAAGTCGTGCTCGACATCGTCCAAAAGCCCGCGCATCGACGTTATTTCTAAATGTGAATGGCAGTTAACGAAACCGGGCAGGATCGCGGCTTCGCCAAAATTCTTATGCTCCGCCGCCGGGTAAGCCTCAATGATGTCCGCGGCTTTTCCAACGGCGACAATATTGCTGCCGTCAATCGCGACGGCACCTCCGGTTATCGGCTCAGAGGAAACGGGTAGAACGTAATCGGCAGAGAGAATTTTCATTGACTGTTGCCCTGCCCCGCGCGGTATCGTTTAAGGATCGATGAAACGTAGGCATTTGTCGACGGGATTGCGATACGCGAAATGAAATCCGCTTCGGAAAGGGTTTTCGCATCGGCATCTTTCGTCCATTCCTCGACGCGGCTTGGGCCGGCGTTGTAGGCGGAGAGTGTCATCGCGGTTTCAGCGGGACGGCCTCGGTACCTTTCCCGGATTTTTTCCAGATACCAGCTTCCGACCTGGATATTGCGCTCCGGATCGCTCAAAAACTCGACCACATTTTCAGCCGCCTGCTTTTCGAATTCCTTGAATCCGGTTTCCTTCGCCCACTCTCTCGCGACCAGCGGCGTCACTTGCATCAGTCCGACTTCGTCATCTTCCCCTATTTTCCACGCCTGAAAATATGTTTCCTGATAGATCAAACTCCACACGAGTTTTTCATCAAGCCGATAAATTCTGGCCTGCCGAGTGATCAGATCGTCGTACCGGTGTTCCCAATAACTCCGAAAAAAGAAAAAGCCGGACGCCAAAATAATAGCGCCTATTAGAAGGCAGGAAACGAGGTATCTGTACATCGAAAAGGGTGAAGGAACGCAAACAAATACTTTGCCGGTAGGGATTATTTAATCAATAAAATCGTGAATTTACAAGGAATGCTGCCGCTTGTATAGGGTCCAGCTTGAATTATCAGGGAGCATTCCGATCTGATCTGTTTGGTGTCTTTTTGTGTTATTTCGTGGTTCCAGTTTCGGTTTTAAGACTGGAACCACGAAATAACATAAAAAGACACGAAAATCTGTTGAATCCTTTTAAGATTCAGGACTGTTCAACCCTTTAGATTTAACTGTACGGCGTGAAGCGGCATCTTCGGCGTCAGGTAGATCGACAATCCGGTGCCGTATCTTTTCACGCGGCGAATTCCCGGAGCGGGCGATCTCAGCAAAGAAATCGACGTCGTAATCTGCCTCACGTGCCATTTCCTGGCGTATTTCGATCAAGACCTCGAGAAATTTTGAGCGTCGGTACATTATCGTCAATCGTGAATAGTTAATCGTAAATAGTCAAGGCATTTAACTATGGGTAGTGTCTTAATTTTGTCTTGCTAACAGAAATATTCTGTTTTGTCTTTGTGTCCTCCGTGTCTTCGCTTGGTGTACTTTGTGTTAAAAAAGATTTAAACACGGAGAGCACAAAGTGAAGACACAAAGTGCACGGTGAGGTTTCGAAAGCAACACAGATTTAAGACACTACCTAACTATGGACGAGAAACTCCGGCGTGACGATTACCGGCGAGAAAAATCCGGCGGCGGTATTGAAGAGGCGAATGCGTGCCTGTTTCCGGACGTTTGCGAGATGACCGAAATTCCACGTCACCAGATAATCGATCTTATGATATGAGGCAAGGGCAACATGGATTGCGTCCGCCATGAATTTGCGGTGAAAGATCCCTCGGGAAATGTAGCCTTCGGCAAGGATCGCCACTTCTTCGGAAAGTTCGAGATTTTCCAGCGGTTTGATTATTTTCAAGTAACCCGTCCGGTGCGGTTCATCGATCCTTTCGAGTTCACGCTGGACAAGAATAGAACTGTAAACCTGATATTCGGAAAGTTCATGCTCGAACCACCGAATCGTCAGATCACGGCGAAACGGATCGCCATTATCCAGGTAAGCACCGACAACCGAAGTTTCTAAATACAAGCTTAACTTCATCTATTACCCTGACTAGTGCCGTGTAACCTGAACGGCTGTAGGAATAGTTTAGCCACGAATTACACAAATGACACAAATACAAGAATATCAATTAGCGTCATTTGTGTAATTAGTGGCTAATACTCCAAAAACTTAGTTAACACAGTTACGGTTTGGCGTCGATCGGAAAAAATGTAACCCTGGAATTCGCAAAATCAAAGGTCATCCGATAATTCCGCAGAAAATTGCCGCCCAGAATTCCGGCCTGTTCGAAGCCGGAAGCTTCGTTTATAAGATCCAGATCGAGCGCAATAGCCGCGATGCTCTTTCGCGAATGTTTTCCGAAACTAACCTTGGGAAGTAAAAAGGACGGAACATTTTCCGTAATACCGGCCGATCCGATCACGCGCATTTTCTCAGGGGTTGCGAAAGGCGTAATGCCTTCCATTAACGCAACGTCATCCGAAATAACCGAAACGCTCGCTCCGGTATCGACGATAAAATTCAACGGCTCTTCAACCCCTTCGAGTTTAACCTCGCCGCTCAGAAAACCGCTCGAAGTCAATCGAAGAGGCAGCGAAATTCCCGCTTGATCCGCCGAAGGCCCAGCACGCTCGTCCTTCTTGGCCAGCGAAAATGTCAGGTCGCCGTAATCGATCGTAGTTAGGAACTTTGATATGAGTGAAAGGCCGATATACCCGTCAATGTTGGAGCCATCGGTGTGGAATTTACGGATATAAACAGGCACATTCCTGATCTTTACATCATTGATATTTACCTGCCGTAAAAAGCCGTAAACGATCTCGAATTTTCCGTTGCCGCCGATACCTCTTGCGAATCCTCCTTTAGTAATGGAACCGATATTCAGGCGTTTTGCCGTTTTATCGGAAATTACGGATATTCCCGAACCTGTATCGAGTACAAAATTTAGCGGCTCGTCGCTGCCGTTGACCTTAAGCTGGATGATCGGGCGATTCCCCCGAAGGTTAAACGGAACCGATGTGCTCGCGGCCCCGGATGTCGTGTACAAAGAGGCCTTTTGCCCCAGAAAACGAAGAAAATTGATCAATCCGCGAATGCGGTCCCTTCGTTCGTCATCAAGATCTCGGGATACTGCTAAAAATCTGTGATAGGCCTCGGCAGCATCTTTATACTTCTCCGAACGTGCGGCGACTTGCGCGAATGCAAAATAGTAATCGGGTTCCTCCGGATCGTAATAAATTGCTTCCCTAAGATTTGCCAAACTTTCCGGGATCCGGTTTTCGTAGAAATCCAGCATTCCGAAGCCGGCCCACGCCAAATCTTCTCTTTTGCTCAAAGAAAGTGAGTTGGCGAATATCGCCCTTGCTTCGTTAAATTTGCCCGCACTTAGTAATGTTGCTCCTAGAACGGCAAAGGCGTGTGAATTTTTCGGTTCGGCTTTAGCGATGTTGAAACTCAAGGCATAAGATTCTGTCAGCCGTCTCTGCTTTAAGCAGATAAAAGCCAGACGAAGCTTAGCGGTTGAATTTTCCGGACTGGCCGCGATTGCCTTTTGCAACAGCTTTTCGGCTTCGGCAAGCGATCCGCGCTTCACGAGTTTTTCCGCCTGCTTTATCAGCTTCCGCGTGTCGTCTGCATTGACCTGTACATCATCCGACGCAGCGGCAAATACCGCCAGGCCGCAAATCATTGCAATGCTTCCCAAACATTTTTTTCGAAAAGGATGGCGAAAAATACCAAATCGGAAAGAATCATTTTTCATAACCCGAACTCCTTTTCTTCAAAATGTTAGAGAGCTAAAGATCATTTGAGGATCTCGCCGGTTTTCATCGACCACAGAACGAGGTCCATCTCATCGAAATCAATTTGCGTGGCTGCAGTGAGGTCTTTAAGCTTTTGCTCAACCCTTAGATACGCCGAACGCGTATTTGGTGGCTTAGGGTCGTCAATTATTTTCAGTTCGGCGAGGCACCGCAAAACATGCTTGTCGAGAATGGCGTAACCTTTAAACCCGACGTTCCGCAAGAAATGGCTGGCTTCTTTATAGCCGAGGCCCTTAATTCCCTTTTCCTTAACCAGCCAATCGCGCCGCTCGAAATGGCAATCAAAGCTTTGAAGTTTCTTACGCAGTTTCAAATCGCAATGCTCCCGAAGAAAATCCCGCGAAGCGACTATATACCTCGACCTAGCATTCGGATACCGGTGCACCCCAGTCAAAGCCTTCGCCAATTCCGGCTGGCCGCCATCTCCAAGCAAGTGTTTTACGGCCTTGATCGACCGCATCCCCATCTTCGCCGAACACCCGCCGGTAAAAAAACAAAACACCATCTCTTCCCAAAGATCCTCATCCGTCCCGTTCTTCAATACCGCTTCAAACTCGCCCAACCGCCGCCGAATCTCCCCGCGTCTCTGATCATGCGTCAGTCTTATCTTCTCAATAGTTGCCGGTTCTTTTTCTCTTTTCACTTATATATCCTAATCGATTCTATTTCCGATACAATTCAGTGTCAACGAATTTCAATGACAGACTAGGTTGACATTCGGTTTCAGCCTCGTTTGCGAGGCTTTCTGCGAAGCGGCCATAGCCACGTCGTTTACGGCGTGGTAAGAATTTTTTGCTGAATAGCAGCCCGTTTCAACGGGCTTAAAGATCAGCGGCTTAAGCCAAGTACCGTTAAGGACGTTGAAACGCCCTGTTCTTTTATTACTTAGTCTTTCCCACGCCCTAAAGAGTGTGGCTACGGCCGCGTAAAACGCGGAAAGCCTGCTAAAAGCAGCCTGAAAGATTAATAGGTCAACAGAACGTAACCTATAAATAAAGAAACGCCGGGTTTAGCGACGTTTGTAACTTAAAAGCTTTTACTTTGATGCGTTTAGTACACGCTCTTAGGGGTCGCGGAAGATCAGGAATGGCTGAATCACACGCATCGTGAATTTTGTTGTTGTTTACGTCGATCAACTCCTGATTGGGGTTACAAAATAAAGAGCAGTTATCTTTGTTATCCGGCACTCCATCGCCGTCCAGATCGCAACGCGCATCCACAAACGATTTATCAACTAATTTGGGGTCGCAGGCATCGCCCTTTGAATCTTTATTGTGATCTTTTTGGTCAGGATTGTAGTTAAAAAGACAATTATCTGCTGCATTGCAAATACCATCGCAATCCGAGTCGACAAGGCCTAGTTCTTCTGGACTAGGTTCTCTGTAGTCAGGATCATTCTTTTCTGCGTCGGATATAGGCGGAGGCTGCGGCGAACAACTAACAATCGGCGATGTGAGTTCTTTTATCAGTTCGTTTGGCGGCGGAGTAGGCTGTATTGATTGAGAAAACGAAATAACTCTAGCTTCGGAATCTCTGAGAAACAGAAAGGAGGCGGCAAATACCAATGCAATACCTAAAGCGGAAGCGGTAATTATCTTCATTTTAGACTCCGGGCAGGAAAACGGAATGTCATTAGAATAATTCTGTACTCGGTCAACATATACTCGTTCTCAATCCTTGTCAAACATTTTTTAACAGTCTGTCGGGTTTTGGAAATGGCGCCGCAAATACCTCAAGCAAATTGAAAACGCCATGAACGGTATTATCGCGGCCATGATGGGCGATGTTGTGGATTTTACGTTTCGGTTCCCGCAAGTATGTTAATAGGCGATGTCGCGGCGGGCGAAAATGTCCGCCTATAAGCGCCCCCGCAGCTTTTTTTGTAGCCCCCGGAAGTCGCTTTTGACAGGTTTTCCGCATCGGGAGCGCAAAAGCCGGGGTCTCTGTTTTTTAAATTACTTTTCTCGTTAATGTCACGGAGTGCATAAGGTGAAAGGTCTTCTATTTCACTTTCTACTCTTGATCCACAATATAAATTAACGGCATCCAAGTTTGTGCAATCTACATCGAAGTGCCCGTAAAGGCCATTTGGCGGGAAATTTAGGATTGAAGATGACCCTGCATAATATGGTATAGTAAGAGTAGCCTTTCCGCTGAAGTGGAAAGGCGGACGGTTCACCGAACTCAGGCAGAGCAGTAACAAATGAAGATTTCGATCAATAAAACAGGGTATTGGCTGGCTATCGGCGTGTTGATTTCCGTAAGCAATCTTGCGGGATTTGGGCAGTCGGCATCGAAGCCTCTGCTTCAGGATATTCAGGTTTTCAAGGAACCTGTGACTTCTACAGCGTCGGCACCGCTGGTCAAGAAAACCGGAAGCTCGACGCCGAGTTCATCGGTTTCCGCGTCGATGATCAAAACCTCGATCCCTGTTTTGGCGGACGCGATGATTCCCGGATTGTCCGGTGTTTTGGTTGAAACTCTGGATGGAAACGTCGTCGTCGAAAGCGGTTCGCATTCGCCTTTGAATCCGGCTTCCAACGTAAAGATCGCAACCGCTTATGCCGTCCTGAAAACATTCGGCCCTGATTACCGCTTTCCCACAAACGTCTGGACCGACGGCAGCTACGAACAGGCGACCGGAACGATCCACGGTAATCTATATATATCGGGCCGCGATCCGATGTTCGGTTTCGAGCATGCGGTTACTTTGGCGAGTGAGCTAAACCGCATGGGAATTCGTGTTATAAACGGCGATCTGGTCGTTACCGATAACTTTGCGATGAACTATTCGCAATCTCCGCAGAATTCAAGCCAGGTTCTGTTCGCGACGCTGGATGCCTCGAAAAGATCAACAGCCGCTTCACGTATCTTTTCCAACCATTCGATCAGTTCCGGTAAAGTTCCGGGTGCTATTTCGAGCGTAACATTTGCTGGCGGCGTTTATGTACAGCCAATGCCGGGCAATGTAAAGCTGCTTTTTTCGCATGAATCGACCACGCTTCGCGAGATCGTAAAAACGACGATGTGCTACTCCAATAACTTCCTTTCGGAAAGATTGGGTGACATGGTCGGCGGGCCTTACGCGGTCGCAAGGCTCGTGCAGCAGAATGCCGGTGTTTCACCTTCTGAATTTTACATCCAGACATCGAGCGGCCTCGGGACCAACCGCGTAACCGCAAGCGCA
>JANMSP010000491.1:0-7540 GCA_031389475.1 Pyrinomonadaceae bacterium | reverse complement strand
CTGCGGTAACGCAGGGAGCAAACGGCAGCGTTACATTTACTGCCGGAAACGTTAGCTACTCGCCGAACGCAGGCTTCGACGGATCGGATTCGTTCAGCTACACCATCTCCGATGGTAATGGCGGAACGGATACGGCAACTGTCGCAGTCACTGTAACTCCGGGATCGACTCCTGCAGGCCAGCTTCTGCTGAACGAGGTGGAGATGGATCCGCCGTCAACCATCAGCGATGCTTGCATGTACGTCGAGATCCGCGGACAGAATCCGGGTGGAATCGTTCCGGCGAACACATACTTCGCCTCGGTCAATAGCGATAGTGGTAACTTCGGTTTTGTTAACCACCTTATCGATATCGGCGGACAGGTCGTAGGTGCGAACGGCACGATCACACTCATCAACACTTCCGTGGGAACGTGTGCAGGACGGGTTTTCCCGGCCGAAACGACTGTATTTAATTACTTCCAGGCTCTCCGCATCGGCGGCGGCTCGGAACATTACCTGCTGATTCAGGGTAATCCCGGTTTATTCGCCGGACAGGATTTCGACGAAGACGACGATGGTTTGTTTGATGCCGCTCTCGGTATCAGCTTCCTCGACGGTTTCGCGTTCCTGGTAAATCCTGAAGAAGAATATGTTTACGGTGTCGAAGCCGGCGTCGTGAATATCAGCGAAGTTCCTGGTTTGGAACAGCCTGATGCGGCAGTGAGATTCGGCGGTAATAACACGCCTTTCTCCGCGGCTGCATTTTACTTCGGAGAACTCGCAAGCTCACCGGATTCGGCGACTACGTTCGTCGGTCCGCTTAGCTCGAATTTCCCGGCCGGAGGACAGCTAACTCCGGGTGTGCCGAACACTCCGTAGTTCGTCAGGAGCGAATCGATGCGTGCCTTTCGAAAGAGAGGCACGCATCGATAAAACAATTTTGCAGTCATTTTCGGCAATATGGCGGCTTCGGATACCGAAGCGAAACCCCAAGCCGTGGGGAGGATTAAAGTAACGGCAGAAGATCTTAAGTAGAAAAGTATATTCAGGAGTTCAAAAACTAAAATGAAAAATATCGCTAAAGTATTATTTTCAATGTTCATGGTCATTGCCCTGCAATCGGCCACCTTTGCCCAGATCGGTTACTCGATCACGGACAACAACCGTGACGTTACCGGTTTGGATCAACAGTATTATCAGTTCAACCTCGCGACCGGTCAGGGTACCTTGATCTCTAACTTAGTTCTTAACGGTTCGCAAATCCGTCGTGAATACGAAGGCCTGGCCAGTTCGGGAAGCGTCCTTTTCGGTGTGGCTGAATTCGATACTGAAACTTGCAATACTGGTTCTGACCCAATAACTGGTCTTGCTGCTGACCTTCGTCTTTTCCGTACAGGAGCCAGCGCATATCCACAGCCTAATGGTGTTGCCAGTGCCATCGGCCCACAGATCGGTGAGCTTTGTACGCCTGCAGGATTTACTGAATCAGCCGCTGGCTACAACGCAACCGATGGATTCATCTATGCAATCTCGTCGGATGATTTGCTTCCGAACACGGCTCCGCGTAGCCGTCTATTCCGCGTCAGCCCAACAACGGGTTTGGCTACTCAAATCGGTGCCGCAGCCGGCATCACACTGACCACCGGCAGCGGCGGCGACCAGAATCCTTATTTCGATGGCCTGACCATTCTGCCTGATGGACGAGCTTTCGCTACGGAAGCCCGTTTCACCAACAATCCAGTTCAATCTGCCGACCCGGCAGTTGGCGATAACGGCGGTTTGTACCGTATTTTCCTGACCGGCCCGAACGTGGGCCGCGCAACCTTTGTCAAGTATCTGCTGCCTTCCGATGCCAATCGTGACACCGGCTTGGCCAATAACGGCAACCTTCTTTACCTTCTTCTAGAAGATGGCCGTGTATTCACGACCGATGCCGCAGCGGTCGCACCTGTTACAGCAGCTGCATACGGAACGCTGACTACACCTGGCTGCCTCCGTCCGATCGCTTTCCCCGGCCAGTTCTGCGGTGATCTCGAAGGCTTCGACATCCCGAACAACGGAAACGGCGTTCGCTAGTTTGTGTATTTCTTTCGGACAGTAGTTCAAAAGAATTGCTTTATGTCAGCAGTAAAACCTACGGGTTTTACTGCTGACTTTTCAAATCCATGAGGCAGAAAGAATCACAATTTTGTTTACATTTATTTAACCCCGTTTCATTCGACTGTAATAATTTAATCGACTAGAGTGATGAATTCAGAATTTTGAATGTGAGACCGGGCCAGATATATCCGGACGATTATTCCAGGAAAACGATCATGTTTAATAAATATTTCATAGGCGTCATAGGTGCGCTTTTACTCAGCCTTATTTTATCGCTTCCAGCGGCCGGGCAAGCTTCGGACAACGGCAGTTTGAGCGGAACGGTAACTGATCCGAACGGGGCAATAGTTCCCGGAGCAAAAGTTTCCGTGAAGAATATTGGAACCGGCTTACAGCGGAACGTGACCGCGAGCGACGAAGGCCGGTGGACCGTTTCAGTACTGCCTTTAGGCGACTACGAGGTTAAGGGAGAATCGGAAGGCTTTCAGCTTGCGTCTCAGACGGTAACGGTTGTTGCCAGCACGACGACAAACGTAGATTTGATCCTCGGAATTACGGTGGATGCGAATCAAGTCGACATTCAGGCTTCCGATCGCGATGCTTTGATCGGTGCCGACAATTCGGCAACAATTTCAAGTTCGGTTTCAGGAAGGGCCTTAGAGGCGCAGCCGCTTGTGAACCGCACACCATTCGGCAGGCTGCAGCAAGATACTTCATCGAGCGGCGAGATCGCGGACCCAAATACAAACGGTAACGGCAACCCGGAAATTTCTGTGCATGGCACACGGACAAACAGCCAGGGCGTGCAGTTCAACGGAATTGACGCGACAAATGCTTCCGGCACCGGAAGCCTTACGGAAAGTATCTCACCAGCACCTGAAACAGTACAGGAAGTCAGCTTTTTATCGAATCTATACGATGCTTCATTAGGTAGAAATGGCGGCGGCAGCATCCAGTTAGTGACGAAAGGCGGACAAAATAAGCTATTTGGAACGGCTTACATGTACGCTCAAAACGAAACGTTTAACGCCAACGATTTCTTTTTCAACCGGGACGGCATTGACCGTCAAAAGGCCCGTCGCCTCGAAGGCGGCTTCACCGTCGGCGGTCCAATTATAAAAGACAAAACATTCTTTTTCGGAGGCTATCAAAAAACCGACGTTATAACTGCATACGTTCCGACAGGTTCGAGTTTTGTAGTCTTGCCGGAGTTTCTGGCGTTTATCACAAACAGGGCCGATCCGGTAAATTTTTTGGCAGGTTTGACGCGATCCACGGGGAGAGGAATACGATCTCCAAACTGTGTTAGAACAACACCGTTGCCACCCAACGCTTTCGCAGGTGATGTTTTCAACGCATGTATCGATCCGTTTAGCGTCGGTTTTCGACTTTTCAGTCTAATCAACCCGACCACCGGTGATTTTCTCATTCCTACATTGAGGCCTGGCTATGAAAGACTCTTTCTCGACCCTGCAAACAATATCATAACGGTGGGCAACGTTAGGATTACAGATTCTGCGTCGATTGGCTTGCCTGATGGTTTCCCGTTATTAGACACAGCACCGCCAAGTTCCTCGGTCCCACAAGGTGGTTATCCGTTAGTCCGGCAGAGAAACGCATTTCCGGCAGGATTTAAGCAGGATCAGTTCACGGCACGGTTTGATCACAACATATTCCAGGGAAATACAGGCTCCAATCAGATCAACGGTACATTCTTTTTTGCGAATTTTCCGGCACTGGAACCATTTACCGACGATACGCTTGTATCGCCTTTTCCTATCATCAAAGACGACAAAAACCGTACTCTAGCCATTACGGACACGCACGTTTTTAACGCGAATCTAATAAACGAAACCCGGTTCGGATACTTCTCGCTGGATAACACCCGCAGGCTCGACGAGCGGCTGTTAACCGATGAACTTTCCAATCAGCAAAACGGAATATTCAATCCTGCAGCATTATTTGCTCCCGGGGCCCCAAGTCAGAGATTGGCTCGTTTTGCAGGGGCGGGCGTTTTGCAGGATTTCTCCGTTGGTGCTCCGAATGATGCATTTAATAAACGCCAGCAATTGACGTTGACCTTCGCAAATAATACGACCGTGACTAAGGGCGATCACATATTAAAATTCGGTGTCGAACATAAACGGAACCGTTTCGCGACAAATTTGCCTGAGGAGCAAGGACTTGAATTCGAGAAGATCGAGAATTTTACCGAGCTTTTGATTTCATATATTCCTGAAGCCGATGTTTCGTTGGGAATTACAGACAAAAAATTCCGGTTTAATGATTTGAGCTTCTACGCAACCGATGAATGGAAATTCCGCGAAAACCTTACCTTTAACATTGGTTTGCGTTGGGACTGGTTCGGAAGACCGGTCGAAGAGTCAGGTCGCTTTGCAAATTTCGATATTGCCCGAGTAACGAATCCGGAAAACATCCTGTCTGGGTTTGTTCTCCCCGCCAATTCCGCTGACACCGGTTTTGCGGCAATTGACGGCAGTTTGCCCGGTCTAGCCAGATCGGAGAACAACTTCACCTTGAATGGACAAGACCTTAATAATTTCGCTCCTCGTTTCGGTTTTGCTTATAAACCATTTAAAAACGACAAGACCATCATCCGTGGAGGATATGGTATCTTCTTCGACCGTCCGTCAGCTGCTTTCATCAACACGGTCTACACCAATTTTCCGTTTTTCAAAGAAATAGAAAGAACTTTTCAGAATACACCTGCAACCTTACAGGCACAGACCGCATTCGCCGGACAAAATCCAACGACGCCGTTCATAAATTATTTTCCGTATCGCGTCGTTGGCAACGATCAGCCGGATTCGTCGCCTTACACCTTAGTAGATGGTACGCCTGGCTCGTCCGCCGCGTCGGGTTCCGAAGCGCTTGAATTCCGGGCGGTCGACCCGGATCTGAAAACGCCAATGGTACAGCAATGGAATCTCGGCATCCAGCAAGAGTTTTTTAAGGACTGGATCGTTGAAGCGAGATACGTAGGAACGCGTGGACAAAATTTACTCTTGGCGGTCGGTTTCAATCAACCTTACGACCTTAACGATCCGAACACGCCGGATCATATATTCGGCCGATTGAACACGGCCTGTTTAATTACGCTGGGCTGTACGTTACCGCCGACAATGCCTGGAGTGAGTCAGCGAGACCGCGGCCGGTCGAGAACGACCGGAACGGGCCCGAATGATTTTAACCCCGGTGCATTCGGAGCTTGCAATGTCGTATTTGCTGGTGTCGCCGGTTATTTGCCGTGCGTCGGCGGCGGAATCGATCTGAATTTAACGCCAGCTGATTTTTCGCAGCCGAGAGGTATCATAGCTGCGAATCTTCGGGTGCCGTATCTCGGACTCGACCCTACGGATTCGGTTATTCTCCAGTCGCGCGGATATTCGTTTTATCATTCCGGGCAATTGAATGTCTCGAAGCGATTTACGAAAGGCTTCTCGTTCACAACTTCTTATACATGGTCCAAATCGATGGACATTGGTTCGACCGATCCCGGAAGTACCGCAGCCAGCGGACGTCCTGACACTGCCAATCTTGGTCTCGTCGTTCAGGGAGACCAGCGAAATCTGAATGCCAATCGAGCTTTATCGGATTTTGATCGTCCGCACCGTTTCGCATCGAGTTTTGTATATGAGATTCCATCCTTCGGCAGTAAGTCCAAATTCTTAACGGGCTGGCAGTTGTCGGGCTTTGGTCAATGGCAGAGCGGCACCCCGTTTACCATATTTGCTTCAAATGCTCAGTTTTTGCGAAGCACAGCTTCATCAGGCTTTCTCGATCAATTTAGAGGTATTCAAAGACTTAATGTTCAACGCGTATTTAATAATTCTGGTCAGCTGATCGAGTATGGGCGGGTTTATTTTAACGTAGGAAGCGGAAGCGGAACGATTTACGAAACCGCGTTTGGAAGGCCCAATGTAAGCAGTCTTGCACTACTAATGCAGCAGAATTGCGGCGATCCCACCCGCTGTTACTTTAATACAAACCAAGATCCGAACAATCCGGACACTGCCCTTTTCGCCCCACTGGGCGGTTTCGGAAATCTCGGACGCAATACTCTTCGCGGCCCTTCGCAGAAGCGAATTGATTTCAGCATTCAAAAGACCACCAAATTGACCGAGCGGATATCACTCGAACTCAAATGGGATATTTTCAATGCATTCAATTTCGTTAATTTTGCGAATCCGAATTCGGATCTGAGTGATGAAACCGACTTCGGGCAGATCACGCGAACTGTCGGGGCTCCACGTGTGATGCAGTTCGGGGCGAAATTACGATTTTAGCGGGAAGTACTTTTTATGTCGAAGAAGCTAATAATTGGTTCATTGGTTTTGATGGGAGCTGTTTGTGCGGGTTACTTCGTATGGCAGGCTCAGAGTGCTCGGGCTAATGCGGCGCGGATCGAATCGGAAATTCTGAAGGGTTTGACGGCCAACGAGATCAATCTCGTTCTCAACAGCGATTCGCCGGATTCCGCTTCGAAAACGTCCGGTATAGGTGAGTCGGCCGAAACGCGCCAGGCTTTTTTGAAGGGAATGCGTGAATATCTGGCACTTGCGGCCGAGGCCCGGCGTGAAGGAATGGCCGATGATCCGAAGTTCAAGATCAATTTCGAACACAAGAAAAACCTGCTTCTGGCCGATCTCTATAAAGCGAAGCTGGAGAAGGAAGCCGGCAAAAATTACGTCGTTCCTGAAGAAGAATTGGAATCGGTTTGGGCGAACGCTCAGAACGAGCGGCAATTCGAAACGGACATGGAAACCCTACGTTCCATCCAGATGGAAGTAGCCAAGGAACGCGGCGACCAGCAGAATTTTCCGAAACCGCAGGGCGAAAGTCTGATCAAAGGCCGCGAAAAATGGGCAAGAACGAAGGTGCTTTCCGACCGTGCAAAGGCGGACCCTGAATTTGCGGCAAAATCTGAAGTGCAGCTCAGGATCAAAATCCTCGAGGCCGGAATTTTGTCGGCTGATTATCTTCGTAAACACTGGGCAAAAATTAAAGCGACTCCGAACGAAACCTCCGAATATTTGGCGGTTCATCCGGAATTCGATCTAAGTAAAAAACGCTCCAAGGCCGACGATATTTTGAAACGGGCACTAGCGGGCGAAGATTTCAGCAAATTGGCCGCAGAGTTCAGCGAGGACCGTTCGACCAAATCGAAAGGCGGACTTTACGAAAATATTGCCAAAGACACTTTGTGGATAGAGGTCGAGACTGTCGCTTTATCGCTGCAAAACGGGCAAGTCGCTCCGTCAATTATCGAGACGCACACCGGTTATCACATCGTTAAACTCGACAATAAAAAGGCCGATACTTTCAGCGTTCGCCATATACTTTTACAAAAGGCGTTCGAAGACCCACGCAATTTTAATCCGGATATTCCGCCGCCATTTATCTCCGCGGAGGAAATAGCCAAGGCCGAGATCGAAAAA
>JANMSP010000480.1:0-3972 GCA_031389475.1 Pyrinomonadaceae bacterium | reverse complement strand
GTAGCGACCGGGGTTTAAAGTTAACCGTTAAAAACCCCCGGTCGCTACCGCTCTCGGTTCCGACAAGAAAGAAGCTCGCAAGCTATTTGACAAATAATTTTTGAAGGATTAACTTAACAGTGTTAAGTAGTATGACAAAAGCGGCAAAAAAATCCAAAGGCCCCGAATCGCTGCGGCAGGAAATCACCTCCGCGGCCCGAGATCTATTTGTCCGCGAAGGCTATGCCAACGTTTCGATGCGTAAGATCGCGAATAAGACCGGTTATTCCCCGACCGCAATCTACCTGCATTTCCGGGATAAAGGCGATCTGCTCCATCAAATTTGCGAACAGACATTCGCCGACCTCGCACGGAACATCATGGCGATTCATGTACTTTCAGACGGGCCGCTGGAAAAATTGCGAAGCGGGATGCGCGAGTACGTCCATTTCGGCCTAAAACACCAAAGCGAATATGAGCTTGTTTTTATAACGCCTTTACGGGAGGACGTAAAAGGCGAATACGCGTCTTCAAATGGAAAAATTGCCTTCGATACCATGACTAGCGTTGTAAGCGAATGTGTTTCCGCTAACCTGTTGAAAAGTAATGACGTCACCCTTATCAGCCAAACTTTATGGGCCGGTATTCACGGCGTGACGGCTCTTTTAATTAGCCACAAGGACTTCCCGTTTGTAGACCGGGCTGAACTGATCGACAGCACTATCGATACGCTAATCGCGGGTATAAAGGCTTAAAAATTTTGCAATATAGTTAACAGTGTTAAGTTGAGGGAGATAATTTATGAATGCAGAGCAGATATTTTCTTTAGTTAGTCCGGCGGCGATGATCGGCTGGATAATGCTGATCGCGGGACCACGCTGGAAATTTACAAATAAGCTCGTACTTTCCGGGATAATTCCGCTTCTTTTATCGGTCGCGTATCTCGTGATAATTGTAATGTTTTTCGGCCAATCAGAAGGCGGATTCGGATCGCTTAAAGGTGTTATGACGCTTTTCACTAACGAGTGGGTCGTGCTCGCGGGTTGGATTCATTATCTTGCTTTCGATTTGTTTGTCGGCAGTTGGGAAGTTAAGGATTCGCAGGCGAACGGTATTTCGCACTGGTTCGTAATTCCGTGTTTACTGCTCACATTTTTTCTCGGGCCGATCGGTTTTCTGCTGTACCACGTTCTTCGGTTTTTCTTGCGAAAGGAGATTCAAAATGATAGCGAAATTGTTTAATGAGCAGCGTCCGCTGATGGTTGCGGGCTTAACGGCACTTATCGGTTTTCTTTTCATGGCGGCTCTTTCCCTGTTCGATCCGACCGAGATTTTAGGCATCAACCGTTGGATCAAGCCGATGAAATTTTTTATTTCCTTCGTGTTTTTTCTCTGGACGGTTGCTCTCTTTTTATCGTTCGTACAAGGCCGCGAAAGATTTTCGAGTGTTATTTCCTGGGGCTTTATCGCCATTTACGTCATTGAAATGTTTATTATCGTTCTACAGGCGGCCCGCGGAACGACGTCGCATTTCAATGTTAAAACGCCAATGGACGGTATGCTCTACGCTGTGATGGGCATATCCATAGGTGTTTCGACCTTATTTACAGCCGCCCTGCTTTATCTTTATTTTAAGGATACCGTCGAGCTGCCGAAAGCGATTATTTGGGGCATAAGGCTCGGCCTTTTAGTATTCCTGCTCGGAAGTTTTGAGGGAGCATATATGTCGGCTCAAATCGGGCATAGCGTCGGCCTGGCGGACGGCGGAAAAGGATTGCCGCTGGTAAATTGGTCGACAGCGGGCGGCGATCTAAGGGTTGCTCATTTTCTCGGACTTCATGCAATTCAGGCGATACCTATGTTCGCTTATACACTTTATAAAGTAAAAATTGCAGCGGCGACATCTCTCACCGTCGTATTCGCTGTCGGCTATTTTGTAGTTTTCTCCGCTCTTTTTATTCAAGCGTTGATGGGCCGTCCGGTGCTTGCGGGTTTTTGAAAATTCTGCAACGCTAGGTGATATGGCTGAACACATTCTGACACGCGAATTAACTCTCGACCTGCCGCGCAAGCAAGTTTTCGATTTCTTCGCGGACGCCGTAAACCTCGAACGAATTACGCCGCCGGAGCTGAAATTCCATATCATCACCGAGCAGCCGATCCATATAGAAAAAGGATCGCTGATCGATTATTCGCTAAAGATGCGCGGGTTTCCGGTGAAATGGCGGACGGAAATTTCGGTTTGGGATCCGCCGCATAAATTTGTGGATCAGCAGCTTCGCGGGCCGTATAAGCAATGGATACATACCCATATTTTTACAGAGATCGATGCAGAAAGGACTTTGATCGAGGATGAAGTTCGTTACCGCCTGCCGCTCGAACCGCTCGGCGATCTCGCTCATTTTTTGATCCGCCGCGAACTAAACTATATTTTCGATTACCGCCAAAAAGCCGTCGCGGAGATCTTAACGAGTTAGGCTTTCTACTGTTCCGTAATTAGTCGTTACTTTAGCTTTATACTCGGGCTGTGCCCGTCTATTTGCGGAAAAGCTGTGCTTTTCCTATAGTTGCAAGAAAAGATCGCGGCTATGCCGCCGTCTTATCCCTAAATTGGATCGGCGGCATAGCCGCAAGGTAATCTTTGTCGGGCCGGAAAAGCACAGCTTTTCCGCTAATAGGGCGGCACAGCCGCATTGGCAAACAAATCCTTAGTCAGGCCATTCGCCGCAATAAGCCAAATCTGCCCGGCCCGTTATCAATATCTCGTCATCGTTTCGCCAGAAGACCTCGGTCGTTCCGCCTTCCGTCAAGACGGAAACGGTTCGTTCGGTGCGGCCGGTGTAGGCGCTTAAGATCGCGGCGGCGCTCGAACATGTTCCCGATGAGGAAGTTTCGCCCGCGGCGCGTTCCCATATTCTGATCTCGATATTTTCGCGGTCGAGAACTTTTACGAAAACGACATTCGTTTTTTCGGGAAACGCTTCGTGAATTTCCAATTGTTTGCCGAGGCTGCGCCAATCGAAATCGAAATCATCGACGAAAATGCAAATAACGGGATTTCCGACGTTAACGGCGGAAATATTGACAAACTTATCGCCGATTGGAATTGAGCGTTCGATAATCGATTCGAGCCTCATTTCCGTGCGGACGGGCACTTCGTCGCTGGCGAATTTGGGTTTACCGATTTCGGCTTCGAACCAGTAATGGCCTTCGGACATGCGTTCGATCAGCGTGTAATTCTTCATTCCGCTGCGGGTTTGCAGCTTCAAATCGTGCTGCGTCCACAAACCTTTATAATAGAGATAAGCGACGGCGCATCTGGTGCCGTTGCCCGAAAAACCGGCGATGCTGCCGTCGGGATTGACGATCTCGCAGAAATAATCGGCCTCTTCGCCTTCGAGCTTGGCTATCACAGCGATGCCGTCAGAACCGGCGCCGGTATTGCGATGGCAGATTTTTATTGCCAATTCAGCCAGCGGCATTTCCGGCGGAATCTGGTCGTTATCAATGACGATATAATCGTTTCCGAAGCCGTGAAATTTGCAGAATTCGATCATTTAACTTTTTTTATTTCGACGATGATTTCGGTTCCGTCCTTGTAGCGGACGACAAAATCGGTATTATCGCCGACCGCCAGCCCGCCGATCATTTTCTTATCCTCCAGATAAAATTCCATGATCATACGCGGCATCAGGCCCTCGATCTCTTCGTGATCGAGTTCAACCGATCCGAGTTCGTTATTTATCTTTGTGATCTTTCCTTTTCCCGGATAATCGCCGTTCGCCGGACGGGAAAGCGTGGCGGAAGGTGCGGGCGTTAGAGTGGATACCGTTTTAGCGGGCGAATTTACACTGACCTTTTTTTCACCACAACCTGATAAATGGAGACAGAAAATTAAGTAAATTAGAAGTGATGTCCGTTTCATGGCTTTGCTAGCGGGTCAGTACCGGGAGCGATAGCGACTGGGTTCTTGATCGCTTGAGCATAAGAACC
>JANMSP010000461.1:0-10428 GCA_031389475.1 Pyrinomonadaceae bacterium | reverse complement strand
CGAAACTTGGCCGCCGGAAAAAGGTCGGCGCAAAGGAACTGGCTGTTTTTACCCGTCAATTTTCCGTAATGATCGATGCCGGGCTGCCGCTTGTGCAGTGTCTCGATATTCTCGCTGAACAGCAGCAAAATCAGTTTTTTAAGGAAGTTTTACGCCAGGTTCGGCAGAACGTCGAGGAAGGATCGACCCTGTTCTCCGCGATGGAAAAACATCCGAAGGTATTCGATGCTCTTTACTCGCATATGGTCGAAGCGGGTGAAACCGGCGGTGTGCTCGACCTTATTTTGCAGCGTCTGGCGACATTGATCGAAAAGGTAGTCAAACTCAAACGCAGCCTGGTTTCGGCATCGATCTACCCCACCGCCGTTATCGTCGTGGCTATCGGAGCCATCGCGGTTATCATGGTCGTGGTTATTCCGCAGTTCGAGCAAATATTCGTCGGTATGCTCGGGCCCGGCGAACTTCTGCCGCTCCCCACGCGAATAATAATGGGAATAAGCGGATTCCTGGCCGGCTGGGGCGGACTCGGGATCCTGATCAGCATAATTGCGACATCGGTCGCTACTAGCTATTACTACAAAACTCCCAAAGGACGATGGAATATTGACACGCTTTTGCTGAAAATGCCGATCTTCGGCAGCATTTTGCGTAAAGTCGGTGTCGCACGCTTTTCACGCATCCTTTCCACGCTGCTTTCATCCGGCGTTCCAATTTTGCAGGCTCTGGATATCACCTCGAAAACGGCCGGCAACGTCGTTATCGAAGACGCCATCCTGAAAGTCCGTGCAGGCGTGGAACGGGGCGAAAGCTTTGTTGAACCGTTGAAGGCAACCAATGTTTTCCCGCATATGGTTTCGCAGATGATCGGCGTCGGTGAACAGACTGGTGCCTTGGATGCGATGCTTGGCAAGATCGCCGACTTTTACGAAGAAGAAGTCGATGTCGCGATCGCCGATCTCCTGGCATTGATCGAGCCCGTGCTTATCGCCTTCCTCGGCATCACGATCGGTTCCATCGTGATTTCGATGTACCTTCCGCTATTCTCGCTCATCGGCAAACTCGCCGGCGGAGCAAAATAATTCAAGAAAATTCTTGGATGCGGAAAAGGCGGCTCTATATGGGCCGCCTTTTTTTGGGACAAGCTATCGTTTATGAAGCTACACAAGCTAAACAGGTCATAACCACCTGCGTAAGCGGGTGGTAAGAACTACGCACGGAGATGGCATTAGGACCTAACCACGACTTTTGGCACGAATTCGTACCACCCGCTAACGCAGCGCTTCTGCCTCGTTCTAAACAAAACCCGCATTTCTTAACGTATCCATTGTTACGCCTTCGTCCGGTATTTTGTTAAACTGCATCATCCGCTCGACGTATTTGGCGATCACGTCGGCTTCGAGGTTCACGGAGTCTCCGGAATTCAGAGTTGATAGATTGGTTTGCTCCCAAGTTTTAGGAATGACTGCGATGTCGAAATGACTGTCGGTGAGACTGGCGATTGTGAGGCTTATTCCCTCGACCGAGACTGAACCTTTATAAACAAAATATCTGGCCATTTCCGCCGGGAATCCGATACGAACGGTCCAGTAATCACCGTTTTGGACGGCGGAAACAAGATTGCCGCGGCCATCGACATGACCTTGAACGATATGCCCGCCAAGCCGGGTTGAAGGCGTCACGGCCCGTTCGAGATTTACTGCCGAACCGTTTTTGAGGCCGCCGAGTGTCGAGCGGTGGAGAGTTTCCTGTGAAACATCGGCTTCGAAAGAGCTTGAAGTAATGTTTAGAGCGGTAAGACAGACGCCGTTGACGGAGATCGAATCGCCCTCGCCGCTGCCATCCGTGACTATTTTCGCGGCGATCTTTATTTTAACGCCGCCTGAATTGCTTTCCAGTGCGGCAACGCTGCCGAGCTCTTCGATGATTCCGGTAAACATTTTCTGGTTAATACGTCGCTGAATGGTTCGTTTGTGTTTTTACTGACGTTCAAGAACTGAAACCACGAAAACACACAAATCAGAATTTCTTTTCGTGTTTCTTTGTGTATTTTCGTGGTTCCAGACTTCTTCATATATAAAAATAATGACAAAAATCCGGACTTTTAAGATCACGGTACTTGTGCCCAGCCTTTGATATTGTTGGCGGCAAGTTCCGTTATTTTTCCAGAGCTTCGGATTCGACTATGTATTCTTCGTGATAGCCGTACGCCGTAAATACATAATCCCGGCGGGTAACATTCATAATGCCGCTGAACATAGAATCGCCGAGCGGCAGCGGCTTTGCTGAAAGTCTAATTCAGCGGTGCAGACCGCGTTCGAACCACACTTAATGCACTTTCCGTTTCTCATACAAATCAAAGACGCTTAACCCTGATAAAGCCAGCGTAAATTATTTGCCCTAGAAGGATTTAATTTTTTGGGTTCTTTGCGGCTTTACGTGAAAAAAGGAGGTTTCACGCAAAGCCTCAAAGAACGCAAAGCAAGACCCCCAACCGGCACCACACAATTTGAACACTACTTAAAACCTAGTTAAAACCATGGCTTTTTATTTACGATGTAGGTTTGCACAAACTCTTCGTCGGATTTTGTGAGGTAAATAATTCCTTCAACCAGGCCGACGATGCCAATTCCCATTGAAACGAAAGCCAGCGGAAACAAGATTCCGCATGAGATCATCACCAATATTATAGAAATCAAATTAACCGACAACATTATGATTCCTTCCTGTTGATATCCCATTACGAACTTATGAACGCCGAATCCGCCGAGTAGAATTCCGCAGATGCCGGCAGCTATTTTTTTATCAGCTCCCGGCAATTGGCGTTGCTGCGGCATATGCTGCATCGGCATTGGGGCAGCCGGCATCGCGTTTCCGCAATTCATGCACCGGGAATTCAGGCCGGAATTCTGCGTTGAACATCGGGGGCAGGTTACATATTGTGTTGCCATAATTGTTTTCCTCTATCGGGTGAATATATTACAGGTTTCCGCTCATATTATAAAGTTTTCAGCCCGCTTGGTATTGGCCTATTCTCGTGGGTTGGCTTTCCTTGAGTCTTTCTCGGCTTTAATTTGCGGCTTTGCGTGAGAAAAAAAGAAATTTCACGCAAAACCGCGAAGGACGCTGAGCAAAACCATAAAGAAAAAGCACTATTAAAATATCAACCCACACCACACAATTAGCACACTATCACCAGCCTCACGTTTTTTCTATTGCAGACAGCTTACGTATATTTATGGAGATAGGTTCATCGCCCTCGATCTGATTGTAAATATTCGCGAATTTATAACCGGTCCGCACTTCGCCGGGTTTATATGATGAACGCGTGTGGACGATAGAAGCGAATGTTTCATCGGTCGCGGTCAGCAGGATCAGGAATTCAGCATCGGACCGAATCAGGTCATTTTCAGTGACGCCGAAAAGAGGCGAATCTTCATTTATCGGGTGCACAATCGTCCACGCAAGCGGCAGAAAGGCAACCTTGCTGCGTTCAAGTTCAAGCGGATCGAAACGCCGCGTCCTCACTCCGTTTTCTTCGATGAACCGGGCGTATAATACATTCGCGGTGACCTCCAGCAATTGATTGCTGCGACCGTTAACCAGCCTGAACATCAACCCGGTAAGTCCGCGATACGGAGCAATGACGGCGACTTCGCTGAATATCATCCTCGCTGTCGGGCGGGCAAACCTGGCGAATACCAGGCCGGTGATAAGGGCGTTCGCGAGCAGGCTGTAATAGGATTCAATGGTGACGAGCAAATTCGGAAATATTCCGACCGGGTGGATCGTGCCGTATCCGATGGTCGCAAAGGTCTGGACACTAAAGAAAAATCCGCGAATGAAAAGGCTTTCTGTCGGCATGCTGGACGTATCGACAATAGAATCTGCCCCGAAAGCCGCATATAACAGGCCGAAAAAGATATTGCTCAAAAAATAGAGCAGCAGCACTAGTGAAAGAAACACCTTCCAGGACATTGCAATCAGCGTGTGGTAAAGATTCAGCGAGGTAAGGAAGCTAAGGCCGGTCCGCTGAACATTGAATGTCCCGTCGTGGTTAAGTAACCGCTGCCCGCCGGCTCGAGTGACGACCGAGCCGAACCCGAGATCGCGGGTGTCGGGTTCGGGTGTGTCGGAGCCGGGAAATTTTTTATCGAGGTTGTTTTCGGCCACTGTGTTCTGCACAATTATAGGAGCATAGAGAGATAATTGTAAAAGAAGGTTGTTGATGAAATAATAACGGCAGGCGCGTTCTACATTATGGCTGAAGCAAAGCAGGAAGAATTATCACCCCAGAAATTGGCGTATAAAGGCGAAGGCGAGGTCGAGCCGAATTCGCTCGCCGATCTCGTTGAATGGTTTTTGATGTATGACGAGCGAACCGCGAGAATTCGACACCTAAACACCGAAGAGCTTTTTCAATGGAAGCAGGCAGATGATGTCGCGAACGGGATCGGCACTTATCCGTTTGAAAATGCCGAGGCAAGATTTGCGATCGGAGTTTTCCAGGCGCTTGCAGAGAATAGATCGGAACCATTGCTGGGTTTGTGGCTGAATGATGTAACGGCCGCCCTGCATGAATCGCGAACAACTAAAACCGGGATCACGGATGCAAACAAGCTCGATGAAAAACCGGAAGAATTTGCGATTAAGAAATCCGAAAAGCTGACGACGAATGCCGAAAAGCGTTTGTATTTAACAAGCTGCTGGCTCGAAGCTTTATGCACGGCGGAAGCACGGGTCTTAGGCTGGGTCTATCAGGAAATCTACGGCCGTCCGTTCACACCGACGACGTAGAGTAGGCGTAAGAGTAACGCCTTTAGACGTGATTCTTACATTACCTTCTAAGGCTTAAAGGTCTGTACCTAACGATTATCACGCCTAAAGGCGTTACTCTTGCCTATCTAAACGCCTCGCATTGCCTGATATCTCCGCTCTGCATTCCCTTTGAAAACCACTGCATTCGCTGCTGAGCGGAGCCGTGAGTGAACGAGTCGGGGACAACATAACCCTGTGTTCGTTTCTGGATAATATCGTCGCCAACGGCCTGGGCCGCGCGAATCGCTTCTTCGGCATCGCCCGGCTCGACGAGTCCTTTCTTTTGAGCATAGTTCGCCCACATCCCTGCATAACAATCGGCTTGAAGTTCGAGTCCGACAGACAGCCTGTTATCGTTCCCGGCACGCTGAACTCTGTCCATCGTTCCCAAAAGATTTTGTACATGATGCCCGACTTCGTGGGCGATAACGTAAGCTTGCGCGAAATCGCCGGGAGCCTTGAATTCGTTTTTGAGTTCCTGAAAGAAAGAGAAATCGAGATAAAGATTACGATCGCCCGGACAATAAAAGGGCCCTGTCGCCGCACCGGCATAACCGCATGCGGAAGAAACCTGTCCGGTAAAAAGCACCAGTTTCGGCGCCTGATAACGCTGCCGCGTTTGCTGAGGCAAGGCCTGGCCCCAGAAATCCTCCGTGCTACCCATTACCGCACCGACAAACTGGCGGTTCTCATCAATGCGGCCTCCGGATGAATTACTGGCCGTCGATGGAGCCTGCGACTGCGTGCCCTGTCCGAGACTATCGATCAGCGGCGTCGGATCGAATCCGCAAAGCCAGCCTGCGACGATCAATATAAGCACGCCAATCCCGCCGCCGCCCGCGGCGAGTCCGCGTTTATCGATTACATTCGTGCTCTGTCTTAAATCTCCCCACTTCATAGTTTTGGCCCCTTGATCGAAAATTATGTTATAAACCGTTTTAGGATTTTAACATCTTTTTTGGCGTATTTGGAAAAATGTCTCAAACGGAATTAAATCGATGGAAGCAAACTGGAGAGTTTTTAGATTTCGAGGGATTTCCGATCTTCTACCGTCAAAGCGAACCAAACGATGAAGTCTTGCTCTGCCTTCACGGTTTTCCGACATCGTCCTTCGACTATCACAAGATCTGGAAAAACCTCGCGGAAAAATTTGCGGTCCTGGCTTTCGACATGATCGGCTATGGCTTTTCCGCCAAGCCCGGAAATTTCGATTACACGACATTTAAACACGCCGATATATTGCAGGCATTACTGAAAAGTCGCGGCGTTAAAAAAGTCCATATTCTCGCTCAAGATTACGGGAATACGATCACGCAGGAATTACTTGCCCGGCAGTACGAAGATCGACTGGATTTTTCTATCGAGACGATCTGCTTTCTAAACGGAGCTTTGTTCCCCGAAACTCACCGCCCGATATTTGCTCAGAAAATGCTTATCAGCCCGCTCGGTTTTTTGTTCAGCCGCCTTATTCCCGACACGATTTTCAAGAAGAATCTTGCTTCGATATTTGGTGCGGAAACGCAGCCGTCGGCGGATGAACTGAATAATTTCCTCTCGCTTTTCAAGCAAAACGGCGGAAAGCTCATTGCTCATAAATTGATCAGATATATGACGGAGCGGGCGAAATACCGCGAACGCTGGGTGGCTCCGCTGCAAACGATGACGCAGCCGTTTTTGTTTATAAACGGCTCGGCCGATCCGGTTTCGGGAAAGCATCTGGTCGAGCGTTTTCGAGAGGTCGTGCCAATGCGGAAAAATATCGTCGAACTGGAAAAGATCGGGCATTTTCCACATTTTGAGGCTCCGGAAATTGTGTTGGAGAAGTTCTTCGAGTTTCACGGCGTTCTGAGTTCGAACCTCAGTTTGTCTTCCGGTTAGCCATGAGACAAACTGAGGTTCGAACTCAAAACTTTTACATAAAATCTTGACAGACAGGGAGTTAAGTCACTACTATAATATTAACAGTCGCGGTTTTGGCTTCCACGATTCTTCGGAAAAGGAGAAGGTAATGATAAAACTAGACATCGTAAATCACGTCGCGGAGAAAACAGGCGTCGCGAAACAAAAGGCCGAACAGGTCGTCGATTCGCTTTTTAACGCAATGAAGGACGCTCTCGCAAAAGGCAAGCGGATCGAGCTCAGAGGCTTCGGCGTATTTGTCGTAAAACCCAGAAAACGCGGTGTCGGCCGCAATCCTCGAACAGGCAAGGAAGTCCCGATCCCGGCCGGAAAGACAATCCGATTCAAACCCGGCAAAGAACTCTCGGCAAAGGCCGTTAAAAGCTAGATCATCGTAATTTTATAGTTTACCGGTCGTAAATCGCAGCATCAAAAGTTATGCTGTTGGTTTGCGGCTTTTGTTTTGTCGCATTGACTAATTAACGATGTATGCCGAACACGGATCAGTTTTCGAACGAGGGGTTAATTGAAGGTCAGGCAATGCGTCCCACCGTGCGGACGTGGCTCAAACACTCGCTGTTTTTGCTGATTACCTTGATAACCGCGACCATTGCGGGAGTTCTTTATCCCTTTGGACTAATCGACAGCTTGCCCGATGCCGATCCGCAGACGTGGGCGGAAGCATATCAATTTATCCTCGATATTCCGGCGAAATATGCTGCACTTGTCGGTGGGGCCGTTTATAAGCTCGCCACCGATTTCGAATACTTAAAATACGGCCTCAGCTTTTCGCTTTCGCTTTTGTTTATCCTGGTCTCGCATGAAATGGGACATTACATCGCCTGCCGGATCTACAAAGTAGATGCGACGCTGCCGTATTTTATCCCGACGCCGCCGATGATCGGCCCGGCCGGGACATTTGGGGCGTTTATTAAGATCGTTTCGCCGATGCCTTCCCGCAAAGCGGTTTTCGATATCGGCGTGGCTGGCCCGATTGTGGGATTTATCGCATTGATTCCAATCGCGATTCTCGGATTTGCGACGATGAAGCAAGTTGCCGTTGCCGATCTGAACATTTATCACCCGACCGGCATTACCTTCGCCGATCCACTATTTTTTCATTTTCTAGCTTACGTTTTCGGGATAAATTTAGCCGTCCCGATCTTCCCAAATGCTTTTTATTATGCTTCGTGGGTCGGCCTTTTGGTCACGGCGTTGAATCTGATTCCATCTGGACAGCTCGACGGCGGCCACGCCATTTATTCGGTTCTCGGTGAGCGCGTTCACCGGCTGACAGGCCGAATTGCGTTTGTATTAATGGCAGGACTTGCGATTTTAGGCTTTATCTATTTCAACAGCCCAAGCGGATTTCTGCTAACAATTTTGCTCGGCATAATGATGCGGGTAAAACACCCGCAGCCATGGGATCAAAGACCGCTGGACACAAAGAGAAAAGTGATCGCGTTTTTGGTGCTGCTTATCTTTATTCTTTGCTTTACGCCGTTTCCAATTAAGTTAAATTGAGTTCGGGAAACGTCACGTCCCGGTATATCAATTCCAGCGGCAGCGAACACGAAACCGATTTTAATTCGACCGAATCACTCAAATCATTAAACTCTAAATTCATCCAGAATCCGTCGCCGTGCTTAACGAATTGCGAAACATGCGGGCGGTGCTGGGCGACTAAAAGATATTCCGAAAAGCTTGCAATAGATTTGTAATAACTGAACTTATCGCCGCGGTCGAAAGCTTCGGTCGAATCGGAAAGAACCTCTACGATCAACTGCGGATTTACCAGCATGTCGATCCCGCCGATTTTTTCAATCTCAGGTTTGCCGCAAAGTGCCGTGAGGTCTGGGTAGCGATAAGGCGAATATGACGGAACCTTTATTCGCATGTCCGCCGGATAAGCGTGACAACCGTTTTGACGAACCTTGGAGCCCAAATCTATGGATAAGTTCATTACTATCTGGTTATGTGCGAAACTTGCTCCGCTCATCGACCAGACGTTTCCGTCCCAAAATTCGAACTTTTCATCGGACTTTTTCTCCAGTTCTAAATATTCGTCAAGCGAATAAATTTGTTTTGGTTGAAATGCGGCCATATTTTTGTTGAATGTGAATCGTTAATCGATTAGAAACAAATACCACATCATATCGATTACGATTGACCAATTACGTCTTGCGGCAATAATCCTTTAATCTCCTTTATCATCTTCTGAACTTCGGCTTGGTCTTCGAGGGCGATCATGAAGAAGTCGTAGCTTGTCTTGAAGCAGACCATGCCGTTGCCGAAGAACCAGACGCCTTCGAGCAGCGGGTTGCCGCCGAGGAGCCAATCAATGGGAACGCCGGTGACTGTTTTTGGATTGAGGACGTTTGTCATCATTACCGCGCCGGATGCGAATGAGAACGCTCCTAAAAGCGGCGCACCGATGCGTTTTGCGATGCCGCGTTCGAATTTTGCTCGTTCGGCGTCAGCCTCACTCAGTTCGCCGTTTCCGATGAGCAGTTCTTGCTTTTTAAGATAGCCGTTGAACTGTTCGCCGAGTTTTTTGACGGACCATGCGGGAAGCGCGGAGTTGAACAACCAGTGCGAGCTTATTCCGGTAAAAACGACGCCGAGTCCGGCACCGACGGCCATCGAAACTCCAGTCGCGGCTGCCTGCATCGGATTTTCCTGAACCCAATTCGAAGTCGTCGTGAACGTTTTCATCGCCGAATCTATCGTCCGAGTCCATCCTGCACCGAAACTGAAGGCTTTCGAGACGCGATCAGCGTTTTTACCGACGGCTTCGTAGGCGTCATCGAACATTTCACCGGCCTTTTTTCCCGCGACATTCAAGATTTCGCCCGCGGTCTTTCCGGCTTCCTTGACGGCATCGCCGGCCTTGTCGCCGGCGTCGCCGGCTGCTTCGCGCATCGGCTCGCTGGCAGTCCAGGCTTTTTTTGCCGTCTCGCCCGCGGATTTTATGGTTTCTCCGGCGGCTTTAACTGCTTGTTTGCCTGCTTCCGATTTTCCCGCCTCTGTCTTGATCTTATCCGCGGTTTCGACGACCGCACGTGCACCTTCTTCGATCTTTTCCTTCAGCCCGAACTGTTTATCGATCTCCTCAAACTTTTCTTTGGCATCTCGCTGCCACTTCTCGAACCGGTCTTTGTAATCAGCCATTTTCTTTTCCCCCGCTCATAATTCCACATCTGAGATACGACTCAGAGATATGATTTGTTCGTACGAACAGGTACTGGTAACCTGTTACATTATTCGATTATAGCGCGATTGGCGGCTGGAACGCAGGCATCCTTGCCTGTTGGAGCCCGGACGCCCCCGTCCGGATGAGTGTTGCTTCAACGCGAACAAACCTTTAGCGAGAGACTTGAATGCGGCAGAGCAGGCGCGTTCGCGGACTCCGCTAGCGGACAAAGGTGTCCGCGTTCCAACCCGCTAGCGGACAAAGGTGTCCGCGTTCCAGTCGGCCGCACATTTATGATAATCTGAGCGCTCAGGAATTTGTTATGCCTTTAATAAAATGCCCGCGATGCGGGAAAGAGATCGAGTATAGCGGTAATGAATTTCGTCCATTCTGCTCGGAGCGGTGTAAGCTTTTGGATTTTGGCGCGTGGGCGGACGGGGAATATAATCTGCCGTCGGAAGCGTCTTCGATGACGGATGAAGAGATCGACCAGATCGAAAAGGCGCTCAGGGAAAAAGGAG
>JANMSP010000415.1:0-2818 GCA_031389475.1 Pyrinomonadaceae bacterium | reverse complement strand
TTTCCGCACGAATTTATGTATCAGGTGCTGCGTTCGGGCGCGCTCGAAGAGTATTACCAGATCGACCTTAAAGATTCGTGGATGTACGCGGCGATGGAAAAGAATCTGCCGATGGTCGTGCCGGGCTGGGAAGATTCGACGATGGGAAATATGTACGCCGGGCACGTGATTTCCGGCGACATTAAGAACGACCACACGGTGCGTACCGGCATCGAATACATGACGATGCTCGCCGATTGGTACACCCGCGAATCCGAGGGCTGCACCATTGGATTTTTCCAGATCGGCGGCGGCATCGCGGGCGATTTCCCGATCTGCGTCGTCCCGATGCTCCACCAAGACCTCCAGCGTGACAACATCCCGGTCTGGGGCTATTTCTGCCAGATCTCCGATTCAACCACTAGCTACGGCGGCTATTCAGGAGCGGTCCCGAACGAGAAGATAACCTGGGGGAAACTCGAAGCAAGCACTCCGAAATTTATTGTAGAATCGGATGCATCGATAGTTGCACCTCTAATGTTCGCTTATATTTTGGGGTGGTGAGATTAGGGCCTGACTGCCATGTCTATGTGCTGTTTGCCGTGAATAACGGCGGCTATAGTGATCTCGTTATTTTCGATTCTATATATGATCCGGTAACTGTAAGCAAAAACTTCCCGGATCGCATCATCGTCAAATTCAGGAACGACGCGTCCAATGTAGGGAAATTCTGACAGCCTACGCGCCTTTGCAAGAATGGTTCGGACGACAGAAGCGGCATATGCTTCGGAGTCTTCGGCAATATAAGCGGCAATGGAATCAACGTCGTCAATTGCGCGAGGTGACCAGACTACGACATGAGCCATTTTCCAAGCTTCTCCTCGGCTTGCTGCTGGGTTAGGGTTTCTCCAGTTCTTGCGGCTTCAAGTCCATGACGAACCTTTTCGACAACATAAAGATGATATTGCACGTCCTCAATCGAAGCATCGTCCGGCAACCGATCCAGCAATGATGTAACTTCTTCTTTTATTGCACTCATACGAACTCCTTTCCTAATTGATCGAAACCGTTGGACAAGATTTATTCTGGCAGTTGAAATATTCTGACTTCGCCCTCGTTGTTCATTACATGAATTCTTTTCCCTTCATCAACTACTCCGGCAACCGCACCTAAAAACGTTTTGATCTTCACAAGTTTTCCGATTGCAGACTTTGGAAAACCTTCTAGAGCCTTAAGATCACGAAGCGAGTATGCATTTTTCCGAACATGATGAGGGTCGTTTTTCAGCGTTCGTTCGCGGCAGAATTCTTTGTAGTGCGCACAGGTTCTCAGATGCCGTTCTAGCGGTTGTGTCCCATTATTATCTAGTTCCGACTCACAATGACTGCACTTAATACTTGTTAAATGCAGTTTAGCTCGCTCGCTGACACAAGGCTCGCTTCCTCTGGTCTGAATTAGGTTTTCATCATGAGCACGTTGCCAATTCAATTTCGAATTCTTCATAACTTGGGTCGCTAACGGCTGATCTTAACCCCATTCATCTAATAGATAAACAATCTCAAGAACTTTTTGAAGTCTTGGGGTAGCCGGATCGTCGAGTTTTACTTCGTTTAAGTTCACAGCCCTGATTATACCATTCCTCAAAGCAGATATTGATCTTATGAGAAGCCGCAATGTTCTGACGTATGATATTTTATAAACATAATGAAGGTAATTGTTACAGGTGGGGCCGGGTTTATCGGCAGTGCTATAGTCTGGCGGCTGAATCAGCTTGGGAATGACGATATTTTAATCGTTGACCGTCTCGATGAGACTGATAAATGGAAAAATCTTGCTCCGCTGAGATTCAGCGATTATCTTGACGCGGACGATTTTATTGACGATCTGGGCCTTTTCAAAGATGCGGAAACGATCTTTCACATGGGCGCTTGTTCTTCTACGACTGAGCGTGATTCGGATTATTTGATTCGCAATAATTATCAATATACAAAGGATTTGGCGGAATGGTCGGTGGCGAATGATGTGCGGTTTATTTATGCTTCATCGGCGGCGACTTATGGTGATGGTTCGGCGGGGATGAATGACGGATGCGAGGATCTGGACAGCTTGCGGCCGCTGAATATGTATGGATATTCGAAGCATTTGTTCGATCAATACGCACATCGAAACGGTTTGTTCGACCGCATTGTCGGGTTGAAATATTTCAATGTCTTCGGCCCGAACGAAAATCATAAAGGCGATATGCGGAGCCTTGTGAACAAAGCCTATTCACAGATAAACGACACCGGAAAACTACAGCTTTTCAAAAGCCATCATCCCGATTACGCGGACGGTGAATTCGGGCGTGATTTTGTTTATGTAAAAGACGCGGTCGAAATGACGCTGCATTTTGCAGGTAAAGGCGCCCTTACTAACGTGCGGGCTACTGACACCGGCGGGCTGTTCAACGTCGGCTCGGGCAAAATGCAGACGTGGAATGAATTGGCTGAAGCGATATTTGTCGCGATGGATCTGCCGCCGAATATCGAATTTATCGAAATGCCGGAACATTTGCGGGACCGTTATCAATATCGCACGCAGGCTGATCTTTCCCGCCTTCGTAATGCGGGTTTCGAGCGCGATATAACACCTTTGAGAGAAGCTGTCGCGGATTATGTGCAAAATTATTTGGTACAAGGGAAGTTTTTGGGGGATTGACTGATCGGTGTCAGTAGCCCGCACGTAAGTAAGGGCCCGATTGGTCCAGAATAGCCCATACATACGTGCGGGCGACTGACACGAAGCGGTGTTATTAAAAAATTTAACGGAACCGAGAATTCGAATATAACCCGGCCGACGG
>JANMSP010000394.1:0-5292 GCA_031389475.1 Pyrinomonadaceae bacterium | reverse complement strand
CTCGTCTTTTTTGCAAACGCTTCCGGCAGTTCGGCTTCAATAAGTTTTTTTACCTGTTCCAGCGTTAGAGCTGCTGCCTCATCCGATGTGGAGCGTGTGCCATCGGCTTTTTTCGGAAGTGAAATGATCTTTTTGCCGAATTTGATGACAGGGCCCCAACGGGCATTTTCCATCGATATTTTTCCATCCTCCCAGCGTTGTATGTACCGGTTTGCTTCTTTGCTGACCTTTGCTTCGATAAGTTCGTTCATCTCGACTTGGGTCAGGTTCTCGAGATTATATCGGCCCGGCACGTTGATGAACAAACCGTCCCATTTAATAAAAGGCCCGAAACGTCCCGTTCCTTTCGTGATCGGTTTATTGTCATAGTCACCGACCGGAGCCTCGGCCACCTGTTTAGCTTTTATAAAGTCGATCGCCTTTTCCGTGTCCACCGTCCCAAGATCGGTGCCGCGGGGAATAGAGACAAATTCATCACCCCATTTTACATACGGTCCAAAGCGGCCAATGCTGACGGACAATTCTTTGCCGTCATACATTCACATCGCGGCCTGCAATTTGAACAGGGCCATCGCTTCTTCAAACGTTATGGTTTCGATGCTCTGTCCGGTCGGGACTTTTGCAAATCTCGGCTTTTCCTCTTCCTCAGCGCTGCCGATTTGTATGATCGGGCCATAGCGCGCCATGCGGGCAACCACCGGTTTGCCGCTTTCGGGGTCAGTGCCAAGTATCCGTTCGCCCTTAACACGCTCTGCATTTTGGATGGTATTATCGACGTCTTTTTTGAAGGGGCCGTAAAACTCCTCGAGCATTTCGTTCCACTGTAGCTTACCGTCGGCTACATCGTCGAACTCTTTCTCGATCTTGGCGGTGAAGCCGTAATCCATGATGGCGTCAAAATATTGCTTGAGAAAATCCGTCACTACCAGCCCCAGGTCGGTCGGGAACATTTTCGACTTTTCCGCACCGGTATTCTCAGATGCTTCTCTCTTGCTGATCAGATCATCCTTTAATACCACTACGCGAAAAGCCCTTTGCGTACCTTCTTTATCTCTTTTTTCGACGTATTCCCGTTTCTGAATCGTAGAAATGGTCGGCGCATAGGTGGACGGGCGGCCGATTCCGAGCTCTTCTAATTTTTTAACCAGCGATGCCTCGGTGTATCTCGGCTGAGCACGGCTGAAACGTTCCGTCGCTCGGAGCTCGGACAGCGGCAGAGACTGTCCCGCCGTCATCGGCGGCAGCAGGCCCTCGGACGATTCTTCCGCTTCGTCCTCATCTTTATCTTCCTGATACACCTTCAGAAATCCGTCGAATTTCAACACCTCGCCCGAAGCTGTCAGTTCTTCTTTGTTTGTGGAAATTTCAATTTTGACTGTAGTTTTTTCCAACTCGGCATCGGCCATCTGCGAGGCCATGGCCCGCTTCCAGATCAGTTCATATAATCTCTGCCATTCTTCTTCCGGAATTGATGTCTTGCTCGTGTAGGTCGGGCGAATCGCTTCGTGAGCTTCCTGCGCGGATTCGTTCTTATTTTTAAATTTGCGGAACTGCTGATATCTATCACCGTACATGCTGCTCACCGTCTGCGTGATATCTGCGAGGGCTGTCGCGCTAAGACTTACGCTGTCGGTTCGCATATAGGTAATATGACCGTTTTCATATAGCTTTTGTGCGATCTGCATCGTTCTGGCCACGCCGTAGCCCAGCTTTCTTGACGCTTCCTGCTGCAGCGTCGAGGTGGTAAATGGCGGGGCCGGAGTACGCTTGCCGGGCTTTACCCGAACATCTGTGACCTTGTAATCAGCCCCGATACAGCCCTTCAAAAACGTTTCCGCGTCTTCCGCACTGTTCTGTTTCCTGCCTTCGGCTTTGAATGTTACCTGCTTTCCCGTTATGTCGTCGGCAAAAAATAAGCCTTCAATTTTGAAATGACTTTCCTGCTGAAAGGCATTGATCTCGCGTTCGCGGTCGGCGATCAGGCGTACGGCGACACTCTGCACACGGCCAGCGCTCAGGTTTTTATTGCTTGTGCTAATCTTACGCCATAACACAGGGCTTAATTCAAAACCGACTATTCGATCCAGTACCCGGCGCGCCTGCTGTGCCATCACCAGGTTCATATTCACCGTGCGTGGATTCTTTACCGCCGCTTCTATCGCAGGCTTAGTGATCTCGTGAAACACGATCCGTTTGGTCGTCAAAGGGTCAAGGCCCAGCACTTCACACAGATGCCAGCTTATAGCTTCTCCCTCACGGTCTTCGTCCGTTGCCAGCCATACTTCGTCCGACTTTTTTGCCAAAGACTTCAGTTCATTGACGACCTTTTTCTTTTCATCAGGAACGATATAGCGGGGCTCAAAATCATTCTCTATGTCAATACCCATCGCCGATTTTTCAAGGTCGCGGATATGGCCATAGCAGCTATTCACCTGAAAATCCTTTCCAAGAATCTTTTCGATGGTCTTCGCTTTTGCAGGGCTTTCAACTATTAACAGATTCTTCGACATAATTCGGTATGCAATTTACTAAGGTTTCGGTGAATGTTTGAAATACGGGCGTTCGGTCGATGCCATCCCGGTACAATTCGCCCCCAAATATTCATTGATCGTTTTCGCCTTCGCCGGAGATTTTACGATTACTAAATTTTTTCTACATAAATATAAATATATAAATACTTATCGTATGAACTGCACTTGGCAAACTAAATCCTGCACGCTTTTATCGAATTCATGATGGTCGGACGTAAGAATTGTTCCGCCGTGTCTGTTTGCTAAAACAATGGCGCAGCAATCGGCTAGCGAAGCTTTGTTACCCGCTTTTATGCGGCCGACTTCTTTCCAAAACGCCGTCGCAAAATCATCACTTTCTATAATTCCCAATGCTAATAGATCTTCGATTGCCTGTTCGGCGGCTTGCATTCCACCAACCCGCCAAAAGTCATAATAAACTTCGCAAAGATTTATTGAATGTGCGTAACAAATATTTGCCGAGTCAACAATTACGTTATTCATAAAATCCGCGCCCGGCTCTTTACGAAGGTAAGCGATCATTGCGCAGGCATCTAAGATATAAACTATCTGTTCGGTTGCCATCCTTTGTCCTCTAGTTCGATTTCTTCTTGCTTACGCTTTGCGAATTCATCACTGCTTGTACGCAAATGAGCATACTTCCCCATGATTTGCTTAGATAATTCAATTCGCCGCTGCCGTTCCTTTTCTAAATCCTGCTCCTCGTTGATAAAAATCTCACGGAGTTTTTGTTGCTCGCCGTAGGGCAAAGTATGGATTTTCTCGATTATTTCTTCCAAAACTGCTGACATAATCTACCTCTAATCTGAAAAAAATATGCCAGACGCAAATTACGTGCTGACATTCTGACTTCTAACACCTATTGTTTATCGCTGTCAATGCGAATTTACTTATCGGGCAGAAACACGACGGTTACGGAGTGTGCACTGTCAGCCATAGCACGCTCCATAACCGTCGCGTTTCTGCCCGTAAATTCATATCCGCCTGGCATAATTCTTACCCGGTAAAACACGGATCAGATCGCGTATATCGAGCCCGACCAAAACCGAATTGAGATCGCCGAATGAAAGGCCGCTTACCTCTAATAAATTGTCAATCTGCACCGGCTCATCCGCTGAAAGCAATGTCCAGACTTTGCGTTCATTCTCATTCATATCGGCCGGCACAAGTTCCTGCTGACGCGATTTGCTTTCGTTTCCTTTTTCAATGACCGGCGGAAGAATCACGGCGGCGATCTCGCTCGGGAGTTCCGCAACGACGTCCTGCCACTGCTGCACCAGTTTCGCCCCGGCCTTTATCAAATAATTCGTGCCGATCGAATTTCGAGACGTGATATTTCCGGGAACCGCCATCACTTCGCGATTTTGCTCCATGGCGAGGCGCGCCGTTATCAAAGACCCGCTTTTTTCGGTCGCCTCGACAATCACCACACCTAAGCTTAGCCCGCTTACGATTCTATTGCGGTATGGAAAGTTGTCCTTGAGCGGCGGCGTGCCGAGCGGAAACTGCGATACGATCGCACCTCCTGACTCAAGAATTTCGTCGATTAGCCTAGCGTTTTCTTTCGGATAAATGCCGTCAATGCCCGTTCCCATTACAGCCACGGTTTTGCCGTTTCCGCGAATAGCACCGCGATGCGCCGCCGTATCGATTCCGCGTGCAAGTCCCGAAACTATACAGATCCCGCGCGAAGCCAGATCACGTGACAGCATCTCCGCCGCGTTCTCGCCATACGTCGAGCACATTCGCGAACCGATAACGCCGACGCACGGCAAATCAAAACACGCCTGCCAATCACCACGCACATAAAGCGTTATCGGCGGATCGGCGATCTCGCGAAGCAACGCCGGATAGCTCCCGTCATCCAAAATCAAAATATCGCCGCCGAGAGCCTTTAAATTGTTTAGCTCACCCTCAGCCTTTTCATGAAACTCACGCTTCATTATGCTCTCGATCGTCTGCGGCCGAATCCGCAGCGATTCAAGCTGCGTCCGCCGCGCATGAAAAACATTCGCCGCCGACCCAAAGCTCTCCAACAGCTTAGTCGCCGCCCGCGGCCCAACCCCAGGCGTCATATTCAAAGAAATCCAATCAATCATAAAAAGTCTAACGACAAAGTCTTCACTTTATCCCTTATCCTTTATCCTTTATCCTTTCCACTTTATACTGGCGGAGGCGTGTGGGAGTCGAACCCACCTGAGCTTGCTCTCACAATCTCACAAACGGTTTTGAAGACCGCGCCCATCACCGGACAAGTTGCGCCTCCCGAATTTGAGCAGGTAAAATTTAACCTTGCATTTCCAACGCTTTCCAAGCTGTAGGTAAAAATACAATTCCAACGCCTGCATATTGAATCGCCATACTCACCAAAAAATTATTGATATAACTATCCGGCATATCTATAGACTTCAACTTCCTGTAACTGAGTACGGTAATCGTGATTGAAACGGTGAAGAAAAGCACAATGAAAATCAGCGTCAGTATTGAATAACTCTGTGGAAAATAATTCGTGGCCGCAAAATATAAGACAAATAAACCGAGAATTACGATCGTATTGTAAAGCCTATAACCTGAAAACGAATCAAGCAACCTGCCTTTTTCGTCATTGCTAAGTTTCTTTATTGCTCTTTCGCTTAGAATTCGACTCACGATTATAGCGACAATTAGACCAATAAAGCTAAAAGTAAATGCGTCATTCATTTTTGTTAAATTCTTTAGAAGCAGGAGACCTTTGAAAAAGAGAGATCAAATTCTCAAGTCA
>JANMSP010000333.1:0-2392 GCA_031389475.1 Pyrinomonadaceae bacterium | reverse complement strand
CGCCCTTGCTAACGCGCGGGCTTCCGCATTTCACTATAGAAACTTAGTTTACACAGCACTAGGGCAGAAGCCTGACCGTTAGGGAGGGCTACGATCGGGAGTACGCAGTTAGCAGCGGCAGGCGGCAGTTTAGGAAAGATTGTTTTCCCGCCTACTTGCAGCTGCCTATGCCAACTGTAAGAAAGCCCTCCCTGCCGGTCAGGCTACTGCCTAGGAAAAGACCGTACATTTATGATCGATCCGCAGAATCAAATATCAGTGCCCGATCCGGAGCTTTCAAATGAAGACAAGCTGCGGATGCTGCTCGATATTACGAAAAAGATCAGCCGATCGCTCGATCAGGATGAAGTTCTGAATTTGGTAATGGATACGCTTGGCTCGCTGCTGCCGTACGACGCGGCCGGGATCTATTTGATCGAAACCAGTTCGGAGGACGGCAATCCGTATATATTTAAATCAAAGGTTATTCGCGGCTATGAGATCAGTTTTGAATTGATCGAGCCGCGTTTGAAACTTGGCGAAGGCTTTCTCGGACGCGTCGCCGAGAGCGGGCAGGCGATAATCTCGCCGGATGTCAGCCTCGATCCCAGATACTTTGCCGCACGGAAAAGGACGCGGTCGGAGATGATCGCACCGATAGTTTCGAATGACAAGGTGATCGGCGTCTTCGATCTCGAAAGCGATGCGTTAAATGCTTACGACGAGGACGATCTGTCCGTCCTGCAATTACTAACCTCGCAGGTCGCGATCATCATCGAGAAAGTTCAGCTTCACGATCAGCTTGTCGAAAAAAAGCGAATGCAGGCGCAGCTTGAGATCGCCCGGCAGGTGCAACTCGAACTTCTTCCCGATCACGATCCGGGAGTCGAGAATTTCGACATCAGTGCCTATGTTTTTCCGACTGAGGAAGTTTCCGGCGATTACTACGATTGGGTGAAGATATTCGACGACCAGATCGGCATCGTCGTTGCGGATGCGGTTGGCAAAGGGATTCCTGCCGCTCTTTTAATGGCGTTTTTGCGTGCATCGCTGCGGGCGGGCGTGCAGATCGGTTATGCACCGCACATCGCTTTGTCCAAGGTAAATAACTTGCTGTGGGATTCCACGGAAGATCATCAATTCATAACCGCGATCTACGGTATTCTGGATATAACGAACCGGACATTTGTCTATTCGAACGCCGGCCATAATCCGCCGCTTTTGATCAAACCGGATGGGGAATACCGCTTTGTCGAATATGGCGACACGCCGCTCGGAATGTTTCTCGATGCTCGTTATCACCAGCATTTTATTCGGTTCGAAGCGGGTCAGGTGATGGTCGTCTACACGGACGGCATCACCGAAGCCGCTAACGAAGCGGGCGAGGAATACGGCAACGACCGGTTCGCCAAAAGCGTGCTCGAATGCATAAACCTACCAGCGAAGGAAATGGTCGATCACATCCGCAAACATGTCGCGGATTTTACGGAAAGAAAGTTTCTGGATGATGACGGGACGCTGTTTATTGTGAAAGCAATTTGAGAGGCGTAAATCGTGGCGTCGTAAATCGTAAATCGTAAATCGTAATAAGAAAGATCAGATCACCTCTCACTATAAACTCTTTTCACGATTCACGATTGACGATTTCACGATTCCCAAACGCCGAAGAACGCGGCGGCGTTCAATTGCTTGAATTACCTTCCGCGTTCCTTCAGTTTATTGGAAATTATTTACGACTTTTAGTGTGCCCGGCCTGTTGTATGCAGGGTATCGCCGCCCGGGACTACCGGTGTTCGATAATCGCCGTAGTTTATCTTATCGTTTTCGGTCGAAAATGCGTAGATGTCAAAACCGTAAGCATCGAGAAAATCGGTCAACTCCTGAGAGCGGTTAAGATAAAGCGTTTCCGCGAATCCCAATTCCGCCCTGATCTCAAGCAGACGTTCGACTACCTCGAGCGGTGCGAAACATTGCGTTGGATCTTTAAAGGTAGCCATAAAAGGTTGCTGGATCAGCAATAGCTGACCCGAACAGCTGTTTTGATTACGCTCAACGGATAAAGGTTGTTCATTATTTCGTTTGGTCTCCCCGGGCTTCAGCCTTCTCATATAGAGGTAGAAAGGTTGTTGTTTTTGCCGAAATAATCTAAAATTAATGCAAGTCACCAAGGAGATAATATGAAAACTAAGCTTTCTCGTGTTTTTGCGGTTTCGTTTGCCGCAATGGCGTTTGTGTTTTCCGCGTTCGCACAGAACAACTCTATCGCCTCGGCCGCGGGTGATAAGTATGTTATCTCCGCCAAAGCCGGAGGCGTTAATTACGTCGAGGGCACGGTTTCTTTTGCCAAAAATCAGGGGCGAAGCGGAGTATTGCTAAAAGGCGACAGGCTCGAGATCGGCGACCGCGTTTCGAC